>DAISVW010000254.1:0-4278 GCA_036826695.1 Aestuariivirga sp. | reverse complement strand
GCGGTGGATGCGCTCGTAATCGGCGGCATCGGCGGCCGCAACGCGCAAGAGATAGTCTAACTGCCCGCTCATCAGATGGCATTCGAGAATCTCCGGCACCCGCTGCACCGCGGTTTCGAATTTCTCGAAGGCCTCTTCCGTCTGGGCCGAAAGCGAGACTTCGAAGAAGCACTCGTTCGCCAGACCCTGTGCTGTCCGGTCGAGATTGGCGCTGTAACTCCGGAGGACGCCGGCCTCTTCCAGGAGCTTCACCCGGCGGTGGCAGGAGGAGGCGGAAAGCCCCGCCTGCGCGGCCAGCTCCGCCACCGGTCGCTGAGCGTCTTTCTGGAGTTCGGACAGGATGATCCTGTCTGTTCTGTCAATTTCGTGGGATTTCATTCGACAAATCTAACACATATCCGAATGGAGTATCAATGCTGCGGTGCTCCAGTTCCATCTTCGGGAATTCATTTCAGCCGGATTTGCTATTCTCTGTCCAACAGGAAAGGGAGGAATTTCCATGTTGATCGGCGTTCCCAAGGAGATCAAGAATCACGAGTACCGGGTTGGCATGACCCCAACCTCGGTGCGTGAGGCGGTGCGCCACGGCCACCAGTTGTGGGTCGAAACCAATGCCGGCGCCGGGATCGGCGCCAGCGATGCCGATTATGTCCAGGCCGGCGCCAAGATCATCCCCGCGGCAGCCGAAATCTTTGCCAGGGCTGACATGATCGTGAAGGTCAAGGAGCCGCAGGCCAAGGAGCGCAAGATGCTGCGCCCGGGCCAGATCCTCTACACCTATCTCCATCTCGCGCCCGATCCGGCCCAGACCAAGGATCTCGTGGCCTCCGGCGCCATCTGCATCGCCTATGAGACGGTCACCTCGCCGCGCGGCGGCTTGCCTTGGCTGGCGCCGATGAGCCAGGGCGCGGGCCGCATGGCGGGGCAGGCGGGCGCTCATTGCCGCGAGAAGGCACAAGGCGGGCGCGGCGTGCTGCTGGGCGGCGTTCCCGGCGGGGCGCCGGGCAAGGTCGTCATTCTCGGCGGCGGCGTGGTTGGCACCAACGCGGCGATCATCGCGCTCGGCATGGGTGCTGACGTCACCATCCTGGAGAAGAGCACCGACCGTATGGAAGAGCTGGTCGCCCGCTTCGGAACCTCGATCAAGACCATCTATTCGACGCAAGGCGCGGTGGAGGACGAATGCGCCACGGCTGACCTGGTGATCGGCGGCGTGCTGCTCCCCGGCGCTGCGGCGCCCAAGCTCATCACCAAAGCCATGCTGAAGGACTGGAAGCCTGGCGCGGTGCTGGTCGATGTCGCCATCGACCAGGGCGGCTGCGCTGAAACCTCGAAAGCCACCACCCATGCCGAGCCTACCTATGTGGTCGACGGCGTGATCCATTATTGCGTGGCCAACATGCCGGGTGGCGTCGCCCGGACCTCAACCTATGCGCTCAACAACGTGACGCTGCCCTTCGCGCTGGCGATCGCGGACAAGGGCTGGCAGAAGGCGCTGGCTGACGATCCGCATCTGCGCAACGGTCTCAACGTCGCCAATGGCAAGGTCACATACAAGGCGGTGGCCGATGACCTCGGCTACAGCTACACCCCGGCCGACCAGGCGATGGCGGCGTAACGGCCTCCACCCTTCCTTGCCATTGCCATCGTCTCCCGCCATAAGCCTCGTCCATTGCGAAACATGAGGCGCTGAACGGACGAAACCTATGGCGGAAGCATTGCGGCTGGGGATTGCGGGGCTCGGAACGGTGGGCGTCGGGGTGCTGGACATTCTGGCACGGCATGGTCACTTGGTGGCTGGCCGGGCGGGCCGGCCCATTGAAGTTGCCGCCGTCTCAGCCCGCAGCCGGGCGAAGGACCGCGGACATGATCTCTCCAGTCTCGTCTGGCACGACGACCCGGTGAAGCTCGCGGCCTCCCCCGGCATCGATGTGTTCGTCGAGCTGATGGGCGGCGAGGGCGACCCGGCCAAGGCCGCCGTCGAAACCGCGCTCCGCCACGGCAAGCATGTGATCACCGCCAACAAGGCGCTGCTCGCCCATCATGGCGCGGCGCTGGCGCGGCTCGCCGAGGAAAAGGGCGTGGCGCTCAATTTCGAAGCCTCGGTGGCAGGTGGCATCCCGATCGTCAAGACCATTCGCGAGGCGCTGGCCGGCAACCGCCTGGGCCGTCTGTTCGGCATTCTGAACGGCACCTGCAACTACATCCTCACCAAGATGGGCAATGAGGGCCGCGGCTTCGCCGAGGTACTGAAAGAGGCTCAGCAGCTTGGCTATGCCGAGGCCGATCCCACCTTCGACGTCGGTGGCTTCGACACCGCGCACAAGCTCGCCGTGCTCACCGCGCTCGCCTTCGGCGCCGAGGTGAACCTCAAGGCGATCGACATCGAGGGCATCGAGGCCATCACGCTTGACGATATCCGCAACGCCTCCGACATGGGCTACAAGATCAAGCTCCTCGGCGTTGCCGTGGCGAGCGAGCAGGGCATCGCGCAGCGCGTCCACCCGACGCTGATCCCCAAGGGATCGCCGGTGGCCGATACCGACGGCGTGTTCAACGCCGTGGTGGTGAAGGGCGATTTCGTGGGCGATCTGATGCTCGAGGGCCGCGGCGCCGGCGCCCACCCGACGGCCTCCGCCGTACTCTCCGATATCGTCGACATCGCACGCGGCAATTTCCGGCCCGCCTTCGGCATTCCGGCGCTTCAGTTGCAGCCCTACAAGGCGGCGCCGCCCAGGGCCCATGAGGGCGGCTTCTACGTGGCGCTCACATTGCTCGACAAGCCCGGCGCGGTGGCCGCCGTGGCGCGCATCCTCGCTGACGAGAAGATTTCCATCGAAAGCATCGTGCAGCGCGGCAAGACCGAGAAGGACACCCCGCGCGCCACCGCACCCTTCATCCTGATCACCCATGACACGGTGGAGAGCCGCATGCGCGCCGCGCTCGAGCGCATCGAAAAGGACGGTTATGTGGCGGGGCGTCCGCGCATGATCCGGATCGAGAGGCTTTGAGCGGCGCCGCCAACCCACGTGCCTTTCTGAACGTCGAGCGTTCGGCCTCGGCGCGCCGCTGGAAAGCAAGGCTCGAAGACCCGCGGCTTGCGCTCGCCATCGCCGAGCGCCACGAGCTTCCGGAAATCGTCGGCCGCGTGCTGGCGGCGCGCGGGGTCGCCGCCGACGAAGCGGAGGCCTTCCTCAACCCGACGATCCGCGGCCTGATGCCGCCGCCCTCGGCAGTCAGGGACATGGAGACGGGCGCTGAACGCCTGGCAGCCGCCATCATGGCGGGTGAGCGCATCGGGGTGATCGCCGATTATGACGTCGATGGCGTGTCATCGGCAGCACTGCTGTCGCGGTTTCTCGCTGCAGTTGGCTCAACTGCGCGCGTCCACATCCCGGACCGTCTCACCGAAGGCTACGGCCCGTCGGCGCAAGCGGTCGAGGATTTGCGTAGCCACGGAGCGCAGTTGCTGATCACGCTCGATTGCGGGGTGATGGCGCATGATCCGCTGGCCCGCGCCGCCGAACTGGGGCTCGTCACCCTCATCGTCGATCATCATCAGGCGGGCGAGCTGCTGCCCGAGGCCCATGCGGTGATCAACCCCAACCGCCAGGACGATGTTTCGGGCCTCGGCTATCTCTGCGCCGCCGGCGTCACCTTCATGTTCGTGGCGGCGGTCAACAAGGCGCTGCGGGCGGCGGGCTGGTATGGGCCGTCGCGCCCCGAGCCCAATCTGCTGTCCTGGCTCGAGTTCGTGAGCCTCGCCACGGTGTGCGACGTGGTGCCGCTCAAGGGCCTCAACCGCGCCTATGTCACGCAGGGCCTCAAGGTGATGGCGAGGCGCGAGAACCTTGGCCTCGCCGCGCTGGCGGATGCCGCCCGGCTCAAGCGCCGGCCCGACACATATGCGCTGGGCTAGCTCCTGGGCCCGCGCATCAATGCCGCGGGGCGCATCGGCAATGCCGCGCTGGCCCTGCGCCTGCTCACTACCGCAGACCGCGGCGAGGCGGCGCAGATCGCCCAGGAGCTCGAACGCCTCAACCGCGAGCGCCAGGAGATCGAGCTGCGGGTTGTCGATCAGGCCATGGCGCAGGCCGACGCCATTCTGGGCAAGGAGCGCAATGGCAGCGTGCTGGTGGTGTGCGCCAGGGGCTGGCATCCCGGCGTCGTCGGTCTCGCGGCCGCCCGCCTCAAGGAGCGCTTCAGCCTTCCCAGCTTCGTATTGGCCGAGGACCGTGAAGGCCGGCTGGCGGCGGGGTCCGGACGCTCGATCTACGG
>DAISVW010000253.1:0-4284 GCA_036826695.1 Aestuariivirga sp. | reverse complement strand
CGAACCCGCCTACACGGAAGACGACGAGGAACTTGCCGGCATGAGCGCCGATGCCTCCGCCGCGCCGGCCAAGCCCAAGCTCAAGCCCGCCGCCGAAGGCGCGGCCGTTGCCGAGGCAGCCGCAGATGGCGCAGAGGCCAGTTCGGAAGAAATCAGGCAGGGCTATCCCGTGCCCAAGCCGCGGCCCAAGCCGATCGAGGTCCTCATGATGGCGGCCGTCAACATGAAGATCGAGCCTGCCTCGGCGCCGCCCCCAGACCAGATGGCGCGCCACTCGTCACAGCCTCTGGACGGCAGTTCGATCGGCGTGGTGATCGCCGCGGACACCATGACCGAAACCAGCGAAGACACCGGCAGCGGCAAGACCAGCCTGGCGAGAGATCTGATGGACGGAGAAGCCGCGGGCGTTCCGACCATCCGCACGATCACCGCGTCAACGGCCGGCGAAGACCTGTTCTGGTGGCCGCAGCAGTTGATTTTTGACAATGCCAAGGCGGTTCGCCGCGATGGCGCGCCCCAGCAGTTCGCCGAAAGCGGGCTCGGTGACCCGCTTCCGGGCGCCAGCGCGTCTCCCGCACCCGCCAAGCCGCGCCAGCCGCGGCTAGCCGTGGCCGAGATGGTTCAGCCGGTATCCGCCAAGGGCGATCTCGTGGTGGTCAACCGCGCTGGGAAGTCAGACCTTCAGGTTTCCGTGCCGGCCGTCAAGAAGACGGCGCAGAACGAGAACTGACCGGGTTCAGGCCGCCTCGTCGGCGCTGCCCGGCAGCATGCCCAGCGCCGCCATGTAGACATCGAGCATCGACTGCTCCTCGGCGCGTTCGGCGGCTTCCTTGCGCCTGAGGCTGATCACCTTGCGCAGGATCTTGGTGTCGAAGCCATTGGCCTTGGCTTCGGCATAGACTTCCTTGATGTCGCCGGCGATGGCCTTCTTTTCTTCCTCGAGCCGCTCGATCCGCTCGACGATGGCCGTCAGCTGGCCACGGGCAAAACTCGTCTTGTTTCCAGCCATGAGGCGCTCCCGAATTACTGGTGCTTGTGCGCTTGCGCGAATTTCGCCTGCTGCTGCTCGCTGGCAGCCGCCTGGTTCCTGGCCTTCCACTCGTCATAGGGCATGCCATAGACCATGTGGCGCGCGTCCTCGCGGGTGACGGCAAGGCCCCGCGCCTTCGCCGCCTCCTCGAACCAGTTGGACAGGCAATTGCGGCAGAAGCCCGCAAGGTTCATGAGATCGATGTTCTGCACGTCGGTGCGGCCACGCAAATGTTCAAGCAGGCGCCGGAAGGCCGCCGCTTCGAGTTCCGTCTGGGTCTGAGCATCGATGTTCATGGCTGTTTCCCCTGGGCAATTCATGCCGTGGACTGGTCTGTCATAATGGGTTCGACCACCCGCGCCACCCGTTCCACCCACTCATCCACACCTGTTTTCCCGGCGATCAGGTCCTGGCGGACCTCGATCAGGGCATGCGGAAACCCGGTCAGGGTGCCATGGGTATGTAGCGTGTCGCCTTCCAGCGCGCCGTGATAGGGCTCGTTGTCGCCCACCACCAGCCCCTGGGCGCGGAAGCCCTCGATCATGGCGCGGGCGACGCGTTCATCGCGGTCCCACAGGATGCCAACCTGCCAGGGCCGGGGCCAGCCGCGCCAGACGGGCGTAAAGGAATGAACCGACACCAGGAACGGCATCTGGCCCCTCGCCGCAACGGCGGAAATCGCGCCGGCGATGGCCATGTGATAAGGCTGGTGGAAACGGGCGATGCGCGGTGCCCGCTCAGCCTCGCTCAGGTCGCGGTTGCCGGGAGCCGCGGCGACGTCAGGGAGTTGCTTGATGAGCGTCGGGTCGTCCAATCCACGGTTGAGGTCGATCAGCAGGCGGGAGAACCGGGACAGAACGGCGGTTGCGCCCAGACGGTCCGCGAGACCCAGCGTCAGGTCGCGGGCACCGATGTCATAGGCGATGTGACGCTCGCGCTGCGCCGCCGGAACGCCGAGACCCTGATAGTCCGGCGGCAGCGCATTTGAGGCATGGTCGCACAGCAGGATCAGGCGGCAAGCCCCGTCCGCCGTTACGATTTCGTAAGCTTCCGCTGCTGAAATCTTTGCCATGGACTGGCCATATAGTTGAGGCTAATCGGTGAGTCATCACGTTATGCCGTGGTTTGCCGGGGTCGCATCTGCGCCAGCGGTTGACGCGGCCAAGGCGAACTGGAAACTTATGATGGTTTCGCGGAAAAGTCCCGGAGGCGTTGGAATGCTTCGCAAGATGACACTCGCGGCGGGCGCACTGGTGTTGGCCGGCATGCTGCCGCTTCCGGCCCAGGCGGCGCTCAAGCTCTGCAACAATACCGAAAGCCGGATCGGCGCGGCGGTCGGCTACAAGGACGACAAGGGCTGGGCCACCGAGGGCTGGTGGACGGTGGCCCCCGGCAAATGCGTTACGATGCTGAACAACGATCTCATCGCACGCTTCTATTATGTTTTCGCCATCGACTACGACAAGGGCGGCTCGTGGGGCGGCAAGTCCTATCTGTGCACCCGTGACAAGGTCTTCACCATCCGCGGCATCGAGGATTGCGAGGGGCGCGGTTACACCAAGACCGGCTTCTTCGAGGTTGACACCGGCCAGGAGAAGGACTGGACGATCTCGCTCTCCGGCGACAAGACCACGCCTGCCAAACCGGCTGCCGACGGCACGCAAAACCAGTAATGCGCCGCAGCCGTAATGTGAAGATCGTGGCGACGCTGGGCCCTGCGTCGTCATCACCCGAGATGCTGGAAAAGCTTTTCCTCGCCTTTGTTGACGTCTTCCTTATCAACAAGAGCCACACCCGACACTTTTTGCTGCTGCAACTTCACCTTGACATACGCGCCGTCGAAGCACGACTGAAGCGCCCGATCGGCATCCTCGCCGATCTGCAGGGCCCGAAGATCCGCATCGGAACATTTGCCGGGGGCGAGGCGCACATCGAGGCCGGCAGCCACTTCGTGTTCGACACCGACGAGACACCGGGCGATGCCACGCGCGTCTTCCTGCCGCATCCCGAAATCTTCGCCGCCGCCAGACCCGGCGGCAATCTCCTGCTCAACGACGGCCGCTTGCGCGTCGAAATCGTCGAGGCGGCGCCGCGGCGGCTGCTGACACGGGTGATCTTCGGCGGCACGCTGTCAGACCGCAAGGGCGTCAACCTTCCCGATACGGTGATCCCCATCCCGGCGCTGACCGAGAAGGACCGGGCCGATCTCGAGGCGGCGGCGGCGATCGGCGTCGACTGGATCGCGCTGTCTTTCGTGCAGCGCGCCGACGACGTGGCCGAGGCGCGCAAGATGATCGCCGGGCGGGCCGGCGTCATGGCCAAGATCGAGAAGCCGGCGGCGCTCACCGTGCTGGATGAAATCCTGGAAATCGCCGATGGCCTGATGGTGGCGCGCGGCGATCTCGGCGTCGAACTGCCGCTCGAAACGGTTCCGGCGAAGCAGAAGCAGATCACCCGCGCGGCGCGCCGGGTCGGCAAGCCGGTGATCGTCGCCACGCAGATGCTGGAGTCGATGATCGTCGAGCCGGTGCCAACGCGCGCCGAAGTCTCCGACGTCGCCACCGCTGTCTATGAAGGCGCCGACGCCATCATGCTGTCGGCCGAAAGCGCCACTGGCGCCTGGCCGGACAAGGCGGTGGCCACCATGGACCGCATCGCCCAGGCGGTGGAGCGCGACTCGCTTTACCGCGGCATCATCACCGCCCAGCGCTATGAGCCGCAGGCCACCAGCGCCGACGCCATTTCAAGCGCCGCGCGGGCGATTTCGGAAACCCTCAAGCTCTCGGCGATCGTTTGTTACACGGGCTCGGGCTCGACCGGACTGCGTATGTCGCGCGAGCGGCCCGACACGCCGGTGATCGCGCTCACGCCCATTCCGGCAACGGCGCGCCGCCTCGCCCTCGTCTGGGGGCTGCACTGCGTGCTGACCGAGGACGCGCGCGATCTCGACGACATGGTGACAAGAGCCACCCGCATCGCCCGCGAGGAAGGCTTCGCCGAGAGCGGCCAGCGCATCATCATCACCGCGGGCCTGCCGCTCGGAACGCCCGGCGCCACCAACATGATCCGCATTGCCTATGTGAGTTAAGGGCGTGGGTGCCACGTCCTAGCCACCCCGCCGCTCATCACCCCCGGACTTGATCCGGGGGTCCTCTTTGGCGGTCACGAAGAAGCAAGCCATGGCAAGAAGAGTACTGGCAAGAAATGCAAGTAAACATCACACCAGCCCTAGATCCGGGGGACCTACAGGGCGG
>DAISVW010000252.1:0-4297 GCA_036826695.1 Aestuariivirga sp. | reverse complement strand
CCGGCACCACAATGATGGCGTTCTCGCCGGTTTCGTCGCTCACGAAGATATAGGCTGCCCCGGTCGGCTGGTCCGGCGAGACCTGCACCCGCGGCATGATGCCGTCAGCCTTCCAGGTTGCAAGAGCGATGTCCCCGAACGCGTCCTGGCCGAGGCGCGAGATGAAGCTTACGTTCGCTCCGGCGCGGGCCGCCGCCACCGCTTTGTTCGATCCCTTGCCGCCTGGCCCCATCTTGAAGCCAGAGCCCTTCATCGTTTCGCCCACCGCCGGCTGGCGGGTGGCGCGGAAAGCGAGATCGGCAACGAAAATGCCGAGAATGGCGACGCCCTGCTGCATCGGCGGTCTCAAGCCTACGGCGGGATCACGACCTTCTTGAGGATGAAGCAGCCATAGAAGCGGGTCTCGCCGGTGACGATCACCGCATAGGCCTTGCGCGCCTTGTCGTAGAAGGCAAAGCGCTCGACCGAACCCATCGGCCACGGCCTTCCTTCCCGTTTGTCGATCACTTTCTGGACCTCCGCCTGCACCGGAGGAACTTCCAGCGGCTTGTCGACGATTTCCATGCGCTCGGCAGGCTTGTCGACGAAGGCATCGAGCGGGAACACCGAGAGAATGGCGTCGATCGCTTCCGCCGCCGTCAGATTGTCCATGCGGAGCAGCTTGCCGGTCACCGTGTGGCGGGCCACCGAATCGGCCGGAAAATTGGTGTCGCAGATCACGAGGTCGTCGCCATGGCCCATGGCGCGCAGGCAGCGGATCACATCGGCGTTGAGGCGGTTGTCGAAATTGCGCAGCATGCTTGATCCTCCGGGGTTGGGCAGGAAAGGCTAGAGAGCCGGCGTCAGGAGTCAAGCCGTGCTCAGAAGCCTTCGGGTTTCCCCGGAACCTTGACCATCGCCTCGCCCTCGAGCACCAGCGTATCGCCCACCCTGCAGCGGCAGGCGAGTTTCACCCGGCGGCCCTTCTCGACGAGTTCCACCACTTCGACGCTGGCCTCGACCATGTCGCCGATCCGCACCGGCGCCCTGAAGTTGAGGGTCTGCGACAGATAAACCGCTCCCGGCCCCGGCAGCCTGGTGCCGATCACCGCCGAGATCAGGCTCGCGGTGTAGAGGCCATGGGCGATCCGCCCGCCGAAAGGCGTCCTCGCCGCGAAATGTTCCGAGAGGTGGATGGGGTTGCGGTCGCCGGAGATCTCGGCAAAGCCCACGACATCGGAGGATTTGACCTCCTTCACATAGGTTTCGGTCATGCCGAGGCTCAGGTCCTCGAAATACAGCGTCTGGCTTGGAGCAAGCATGGCAGACACGTCCGGTCAGCGGCGCCCGGTATGAACGCCGTAGAGATTGACCAGATGCACCAGCGCCAGCAGGGCAATAAAGCCGAACAACATCAGCACCGGCGTCGTCGGGATCATCCGGGGGGCGAGGCTGGTGCGGGGCCGGCGTTCAAGCCAGGACAGGTAGCCCACCACGGCGACACTCGCCAATAAGACAGCGATGGTGAGCCAGAGTTGAAACGGATCGACGGAATTGGACATCAGGGCAGGCAGCTTGGTTGACAGCACGGATTCACCCCGCTATGCACCCTGCCCATCAGCAATGGGCAGTCCGGGGCTTGTCGCTCTTTCTGCCTGAAATACCGGGTGAAGTCTAATGAAAGTCCGCAACTCCTTGAAGTCGCTCCTGAAGCGCCACCGTGACAACCGCATGGTGCGCCGCAAGGGCCGCGTCTACATCATCAACAAGACCAACCCGCGCTTCAAGGCGCGCCAGGGCTGAGCTCAGCCGTCGTTCAGCAATTTGTGAACGCCGTGACCGGGAAACCGCTCACGGCGCTCTTTTTGTTGCCATACTGGCTGGTGTAGTATCTCCAGCATGCGTGGAAAACTTGCCCTTGCCCTGCTGGTCGCCCTGAGCATGCCTGTGCGCGCCGAGGAGGCCGCGGAAGACGCTCCGGCAGTTGCGGTAGAACCCCCGGCCAAGCCGGCGGAATTACGGTCAGACCAGCTCGACGCGCTGTTTGCCCGGCTGCGCCAGCCCGGCATCGACAGCAGCGATGTCGAGCGCCAGATCTGGCAATTGTGGGGGGCCTCGGACTCGCCCACAGCCACCATTCTGCTCGAACAATCGTCCCGGGCGATCGATGACGGCGCCCCCGCCGAGGCGCTCGCCATGCTCGACCGGCTGATCGGCGCATTCCCGGCCTTCGCCGAGGCCTGGAACAAGCGGGCGACCCTCTACTTCATGATGAAGCGTTATGATGCCTCGCTGGCCGACATCGCGCGAACGCTTGATCTCGAGCCCCGCCATTTCGGGGCGCTCTCCGGCAAGGGCATGATCCTGATGCGGCAGAAAGACTATGCCGGGGCGCGGGCCGCCTATGAGGAGGCGCTGGCGGTCAACCCGAACCTCGAACAGGTCAGGGAAGCGCTCAAGGAGCTCGACCGGCTGGAGCAGGGCATCTGACCTCCGGTTTTCTGGCCGGTTGCGCCCCGTCCGGGCTTCCGCTATAGCGCGCCGGTCCGTGAGGCTCCATTCACCCCTGGAGGAGGGCCGGGCGGACCTACCATATCAGGAGTAGACCATGTCAAAGATCGTGCAGCTCAAGGCCGCGCAGCGCGCCCGGGCAGGCAAGGGGGCCTCTCGCGCAGTTCGCCGTGAAGGCCTCATTCCCGGTGTCGTCTATGGCGACAAGCAGGAACCCCAACTCGTTTCCCTCACCTATGGCGAGGTTCTCCCCCATATCGAGACCGGCCGTTTCCTCTCGACGCTGATCGACCTCGATGTCGGTGGCAAGACGGTGCGCGCCATCCCGCGCGACGTGCAGTTCGAGCCGGTCAGGGATTTCATCGTCCACATCGATTTCCTCAGGCTCGGCAAGGATGCCCGTATCCGCGTCAACGTTCCTGTGCATTTCAAAGGCCAGGACGTGTCGCCGGGCATCAAGCAGGGTGGCGCGCTCAACATCGTGTCGCACACCGTGGCGCTCAACTGCTCGGCAAATCTGATCCCCGAAGAGATCACCGTCGATGTCTCGGGCATGCAGATCGGCCAGTCTGTCCACCTCTCGGACATCAAGCTTCCGGATGGCGTGAAGTCCGCCGTTTCGGATGACGTGACACTGTGCGCCGTCAGTGCCCAGCAGAAGGAAGAGGAAGCGCCTGCCGAGGCGGCTTCGGCCGAAGTTCCTGCCACCGCCCAGAAGGCGCCGGCGGCTGCCGCGGCTCCTGCTGCCGGCGGCAAGGCGGCGGCTCCGGCCAAGGGTGCTGCACCTGCCAAGGGCGCTGCACCAGCCGCGGCTGCCGCGCCGGCCAAGAAGAAGTAACCTTCTTCCTCAGAGGGCCAGATGCACCTTATCGTGGGGCTCGGCAACCCGGGCCCCAAATATCAGGGCAACAGGCACAATATCGGCTTCATGGCGGTGGACGGGATCGTCCGCCGCCATGGCTTTCCGCCATGGCGCAGGCGCTTCCAGGGCGAGGTCTCCGAAGGCGTGCTGGCGGGCGAAAAGGTGCTGGTGCTGAAGCCCATGACCTACATGAACGAAAGCGGCCGCGCGGCGGGCGAGGCCATGCGGTTCTACAACATCGACCCCGCGCACTTGATCGTGTTCTACGATGAACTCGATCTCGAGCCCGGCAGGCTGCGGGTGAAGCTGGGTGGGGGTGCCGCGGGCCACAACGGCATCCGTTCGCTGATCGCCCATTGCGGCCCGCATTTCGTGCGCGTGCGCATGGGTATCGGCCACCCCGGCGACAAGGCGCTGGTGCAGCCGCATGTACTGAGCGATTTTGCCAAGGCCGACCAGGCCTGGCTTTCGCCACTGCTCGTTGCCGTGGCTGATCATGTGCCGCTTCTCGTCCAGGGCGAGGAGGGGTCTTTCCAGAACAAAGTGCATCTGGCGCTCAATCCGGCGCCGGCAAAGCCTGAAAAGAAGGTTCAAGACTGATGGGTTTCAAATGCGGCATCGTCGGACTGCCCAATGTGGGGAAGTCGACGCTCTTCAACGCCCTCACCCAGACGGCGGCGGCCCAGGCGGCGAACTACCCGTTCTGCACCATCGAGCCCAATGTCGGCGACGTCGCGGTGCCCGATCCGCGGCTCGAGGTGCTGGCCAAAATCGCCAACTCGGCCCAGATCATCCCGACGCGGCTCACCTTCGTCGACATCGCCGGGCTGGTGCGCGGCGCTTCCAAGGGCGAGGGGCTCGGCAACCAGTTCCTCGCCAATATCCGCGAGGTCGACGCCATCGCCCATGTGGTGCGTTGCTTCGAGGACGGCGACATCACCCATG
>DAISVW010000251.1:0-4307 GCA_036826695.1 Aestuariivirga sp. | reverse complement strand
CCGGCCATGACCGACACCGCCCACATCCGCAATTTCTCCATCATCGCCCACATCGACCACGGCAAATCGACGCTGGCTGACCGGCTCATCCAGCTGTGCGGCGCCGTTTCCGACCGCGAGATGGTGGACCAGATCCTCGATTCGATGGATCTGGAGCGTGAGCGCGGCATCATCATCAAGGACAATTCCTTGAGCCTCGACTACACGGCGAGGAACGGCGAGAAATACGTGCTCAACCTGATCGACACGCCGGGGCATGTGGACTTCGCCTATGAAGTGTCGCGCTCGCTCGCCGCCTGCGAGGGCTCGCTCCTTGTGGTTGACGCGAGCCAGGGTGTGGAGGCCCAGACGCTGGCCAATGTCTACCAGGCCATCAACAACAATCACGAGATCGTGCCGGTCCTCAACAAGGTCGATCTTCCCGCCGCCGAGCCCGACCGGGTGCGCCAGCAGATCGAGGATGTGATCGGCATCGACGCCTCGGACGCGATTCCGATTTCCGCCAAGACCGGCGTCGGCGTGCCGGAGGTGCTCGAGGCCATCGTCCATCGGCTGCCGCCGCCCCGGGGCGAGCGCAACGCGCCGCTGAAGGCGCTGCTCGTCGACAGCTGGTACGATCCTTATCTCGGCGTCGTGGTGCTGGGGCGCGTCGTTGACGGGGGGATGAAAAAGGGCATGAAGGTCAGGCGCGTCTCGACCGACGCCGTCTACCAGATCGACCGGCTCGGCGTGTCGCGGCCCAAGAAGGAAAGTGTCGATGAGTTGGGGCCGGGCGAGATCGGCTTCTTCACCGCCTCGATCAAGCAGGTGGCCGACACCAGGGTAGGCGATACCGTCGCCGACGAGAAGAACCTGGACGTGACGCCGCTGCCCGGCTTCCGCCCGGCGCAATCGGTGGTGTTCGCGGGCTTCTTCCCCGTCGACGCGGCGCGCTTCGAGGACCTGCGCGACGCCATGGGCAAGCTGCGCCTGAACGACGCCAGCTTCAGCTTCGACATGGAAACTTCCGCCGCGCTGGGCTTCGGCTTCCGCTGCGGCTTTCTCGGCCTGCTCCATCTCGAGATCATCCGTGAACGGATCGAACGCGAGTTCAACGTCGACATCATCACCACCGCGCCCTCCGTCATCTACAAGGTGAACCTGCGCGACGGCAGCATGATCGAGCTGCACAATCCGGCCGATCTTCCCGACCAGACGCTGATCGAATCGATCGAGGAGCCGTGGATCGAGGCCACTGTTCTGGTGCCGGACGAGTATCTTGGCGCCATCCTCAAGCTCTGCGAGGACCGGCGCGGCCGCCAGAAGCAGCTGACCTATGCCGGAAGCCGTGCCATGGTGGTCTATGAGCTGCCGCTGAACGAGGTGGTGTTCGATTTCTATGACCGGCTGAAATCCGTCTCGCGCGGCTACGCCTCCTTCGACTACAAGATGACCGGCTATGAGGAGGGCGATCTGGTCCGGCTAGGCATTCTGGTCAATGCCGAGCCGGTCGACGCGCTGGCGATGATCGTGCACCGCGGCCGGGCCGAGCAGCGCGGCCGGGTGATGTGCGAGAAGCTGAAGGACCTGATCCCCCGCCACATGTTCCAGATTCCGATCCAGGCGGCGATCGGCGGCAAGATCGTGGCCCGCGAAACGCTGTCGGCGCTGAGGAAGGACGTGACCGCCAAGTGCTATGGCGGCGACATCAGCCGCAAGCGCAAGCTTCTGGACAAGCAGAAGGAAGGCAAGAAGAAGATGCGGCAGTTCGGCAAGGTCGAGATTCCGCAGGAAGCCTTCATCTCGGCCCTGAAGATGGACGCGAACTAGAGCTTCTTGAGTCAAGCCTGAACCATCATCTTGAACTCCGCGTCACCCCGGTTGCGCGTGCATGACGGCCGAAAGAAGCGAGACGGTTCTATCAGAGCGCAGCATGCTCTGGAGAACTCTTTGCAGCCCGAATAGAAGCCCCGCGCCTCAGGAGCGGCAGTTATCCCCGGCGCCGCTGGCCCGCGCGCGCAATTGCGAGGAGCACTTGATCGTCTGGCACAGGAAGCCGGCCAGGGTGCGCGACGGCACGGCATGGGCGAGGTTCAGCGGTCTGCCGGAATTGTCATAACGCGTGCTCACCACCATGCCGACCAGATTGCCGCCGGCATCGAACAGCGGCCCGCCCGACTCGCCCTTCTGGGTGGAGAGCCGCAGCACCATGGCATCGGGATAGCCGAAACTGGCGTCGGCGCCGCTGTAGCGCACGCTCTGCCCGAAGCTCTGCGATTCGAATTCGCCGAGCCGCGCCGTGTCGCCCTGCTCATGCGGGCGGCCCAGGGAGTAGACGAAATTGCCGCGCGCCAGGCACTTGTTGTCGGCCGGCGTCACCGGCCTGCCGGAAAACCCCCGCAGCCTGATCACGGCCATGTCGTTATCGGCGTTGAGCGCCACCACATCGCCGGAATAGACCCGGCCGTTGGCGGCGCGCACCGAGACGGTGTTGCCCTCGCGCTTTGCCACATGGGCGGCGGTCATGATGTAGCCTGAACCATCGACCACGAAGCCGCTCCCTGAGGCAACGGGCGTGCCGCGACGGCTGTCCTTGTCGGCGGCATCGGGCTTCGACGTCTTGGAGACGATGATGGTGACATAGCTGGGCCCCGACTGGCGCACCAGCCGGGCGATCTGCTCGGTGCTGGCAATCGCGTCTCCGGCCGGAACCGCCGTCTGCTGGACGTTGAAGTTGCGACTCTCGAGATCGACGTTCGAGCCGGATTCACAGGCGGCCAGCGCCAGCCCGCAGAGAAGCAAGATCGGTCGGAATGAAAAGGCCATGGTCACCGAAACCCCATGTATTTCATAGCACAGAATCAGGCGCCGGAATGGCACAAACCCGACAGTGAGGAAAGAAAACGCTGGCTCTGCAAGGCAAAACGGCCCGCCAAGGCCCTGTCTCATCACCCCCCGGACCTGATCCGGGGGTCCTGTCTGGTGGCCGGCAAGACAGAGGATGCCATGGTCAAGCCATGGCATGGTGAATGTGCGGGAGGTGATGCCTCCATGACCCCAAAAGCAAAACGGCCCGCCGAAGCGGGCCGTTCGCAGATCGTTGTGGATCGCTTAGAACCGCCAGACCGACACGAAGTCGACCTGGAAGTTGTCGCTTGTGAAGTCGAGATCGGCCTTGATCGGGGTCTTCGCACCTCCCTTGTCGAGCAGGGTGAATGAGTTGTCCCAATCATTGGTCCAGTATTCGGCCTCGACGCCGAGGGTCAGCTGATCGACCGGATCATAGTAGATGCCGCCGAGGACACCGAAGGAGGTGTATGATCCCCCCGCTTCCAACGTACCGAGAACGGTAGTGACGTCGCGCTCTTCGAAATCACGAGCCTTGTAGCCGACGCCGATTTCCGCATGCACCGCATCGGAAAGGTTGGCGGACGCAAGACCCGACACGCCCCACCAGGTGTTGTTGACCGGGAGACCCCCGGTGATATCGCCGGCTGCCGGGCTCGAGTTCGGGGCGACCGTTTCAAACGGACCCGCACCCATGGCAGCAGCCAGAGACAGGCTGGCCATGTCACCCAGC
Organism: Aestuariivirga sp.; assembly: GCA_036826695.1. Lineage (GTDB taxonomy): Bacteria > Pseudomonadota > Alphaproteobacteria > Rhizobiales > Aestuariivirgaceae > Aestuariivirga. The sequence goes on along the minus strand of DAISVW010000251.1, from coordinate 748 downwards.
GCGAAGCCGAGACCCACGCCGACCTGCCAGAGATCATCCGGCGACCAACCGTCGTCAGTACCGAAGTACGAGAAAATGGTATCGGTATTGCGGCCACGCCACACGCCCGAGATCTCGCCGTTCACGACATCGCCGGAATACTTGATCTCACCGGCCACGCCGAGCTGGTCGTTGTATTCATTGAAGCGATTAGAGTTGCCGACGAAGGTGTTGTTGACGGACGCGTCTTCCAGGGCGACCGCCATGGAGAACGGACCCGAAGCGTAGGACAGGCGCAGCTGCGTCGTGTCGCCGGGGTTGAAGCCCACGTCGGCATTGTCGGTCAGGTAGCAGGTGCAGGCGCCATCATAGCCGTAGCCGATGTTGCCCAGCGAGCCGGCATAACCGCCGCCGAAGGTGAGTTCCGGGGTCATCGACCAATAGCCCCAAGCCACGTCGGAGTAGACGTCGCCGGCGCCGTTGCCGTCGAAGTTGGCGCGCAGACGGATATCCACGCCCACTTCGCCGACCGCGGTGTCGGTCGAAGCCTTCACGCGCAGCTGGCCACGAACCGGGACGTCCCAATCGTCGCTGCTGGTCTCTTCTTTACCGTTAAGGATCTTTCGATCGTCACCTGTCCTTGCCGTGTTGTAGACCTTGAGTTCGGCCTCAGAGTCGTTGTGATAATAGACCAGACCGGCGCGGACATAGCCGGACCAGGTGATGGTGGCGCCGGCCGGGGCATCAGCCGTCGGCAGGACGCTGATGT
>DAISVW010000250.1:0-4337 GCA_036826695.1 Aestuariivirga sp. | reverse complement strand
GTTGCCGCTGTCGACGATCTTGGCCAGCACGTTCTTCATGTCCCAGGGGGCGAGAAACTGGCCTTTCTTGACATTGATCACCCGGCCGGTCAGGGCGGCGGCGATCAGAAGATCGGTCTGGCGGCACAGGAAGGCCGGGATCTGCAGGACATCGACGACGCTCGCCAGTTCGGCGCACTGGCCGTTCTCGTGAACATCGGTCAGCACCGGCAGGCCCAGCTCCTTGCGGATATCGGCGAACACGGCGAGCGACCTTTCCAGGCCCATGCCGCGCTTGCCGGACAGGCTGGTGCGGTTGGCCTTGTCGAAGCTCGATTTGTAAACAAGCCCGATGCCGAGCCGGGCACAGATTTCCTTGAGACGGCCTGCCATCATGAAGGCATGGTCGCGGCTTTCCATCTGGCAGGGCCCGGCGATGAGCGCGATGGGCAGGGCATTGCCGAAGGCCGCTGCGCCCACGGAGACGACAGTGTTGGCTTTCATGAAGGATACACCAGAAATGTGCCCGAGCCGTGGGCATAGAGCTTGCCGGCCTCGTCGGTGAGCTTGGCGTCGGCGGTGAACATGGTGCGCCCGGCATGCAGCACATGTCCGGTGCACAGCAGCCGGCCGGTATCGGCGTCGATCTTGCGCACGTAATTCACTTTCAGTTCGATGGTGCCATAGCCGGTATTGGGAGCGAGTTTCGTCTGCACCGCGCAGCCCATGGCGGAGTCGATCAGGGTTGCCGCATAGCCGCCGTGCACCCGCATCTGCGGATTGTAGTATTTGGGGCCAGGCGTGGCCTCGAAGGTTGCCGTGCCATCGCCCAAGGCGATGAGCCGCATGTTCATGGTCTCGGCCATTGCCGAGGCCTTCCACTGCGCGACGTCCGGAGAACTGTCCTTGTGCATGGACGGCTTCCTACGCCGCCGACCGATCTACCGCAACCACCTGATCGAGGCCCACGCCATTCCTTGCAAAGGCGTCGAGGATGGCGAGCCTGAGATCGCTTGCAACCCGGCCGCCGTCGAAGAGATCGGCAACATGCACGCGAAGATCGAATTCGAGCCCGTTGATCCCGATCCGGGACAACATGGCCGAGGGCGCCGGATGGGGCAAGACCTTGGCGTGCTGCCGGGCCGTCTCATTCAGGAGTTTCAAGATCAGCTCGGCGTCGTTGCCGGGTTTCACGCTGACAGGCACGGTGATGCGGCCACGGTTGTCGTTCAGTGTCCAGTTGCGTACCGAACCGGTGACCAGCTGCGAGTTCGGCACGATGATGGAACAGCCATCAAAGGTCTCGATCTCCGTCGAGCGCACATTGATCCGGCGCACAAGGCCCTCGCCATCAGCGAGCGACTCCCAGTCGCCGACCCGCTCCGGACGCTCGGCGAGGATGATGAGGCCGGACACGAAATTGTTGACGAGCGACTGCAGACCGAAGCCGATGCCAACGCCCAGCGCACCGGCGACGATCGCGACATTGGTGAAATTCAGCCCCGCGACGCTGAGCGCGAACCCGATGGCCAGCACATAGCCGGCATAGGACGCAGTCTTGAGGATCGAATCCTGCACCCCCTTGTTGAGGTGGGTCTCGGACAGGATGCGCTTGCCAAGCCAGCGGTTGAAGAGTCTGGTGGCAAGGTAGCCAAAAACCAGGATGGCCAACACGCCCAGCACCATGGCCGGAGAAATCGTGACGCTGCCAACCTGGAAACCAATGGTGAGGGTATTCAGGAACCCCCCGAAATCGACCCAATTCAGCGCCCACACCAGCAGAAGCGCCGGGATGCCGCCAACGATGAATATGAGGTCGATGATGGTGCGGAGGATCAGGCCAATGCGCTCGACGGTACGCTCGCCAAATCCCGTCGCGCGACGGAGAAACGTGCCGATGCTGCTGTGCGGATCAAAGCTCGCCGCCACCGTGCTGTCGAGCAGATGATACAGCAGCACGAGCACCGCAACCAACATTCCGGTGCGCACCAGCTGATGGGCGAGGTAGTCGGCGAGGGCCAGATAGCCGAGCAGCAGCGCCCCAAACCCGATCAGGATCAAGCCCCACGCGATTGGCGTGAAGATCGGCGCCCAGCTGAAATACAGCTTCCGGTTCACCGGTTTGGGCAGGCCATCCTGGTGGGTGAGCGTATGAAGCATGATGCTGAGCAGAACGAGCAGCATCAGAGCCGAACGCGCTGTGTGGCCTACTGCGTACTGCCTTCCGAGGTACAGGCCATCTGCAATCCCAGCGAGGGTGGAGTTCAGCGTTGCCACGAAGACGATGACGCCAACCAGAATGGGAAAGCGAAACGCGGCGCGATCATCAAGATCAACGATCCGCAGGCCCGGCTCGCCCGGGGTTGCGATGCCACGCGCCAGTTTGTAGAAGAAATAGGTGGAAGCGACGATCACGATGACCGACCTCCACTCTCCGCGCACAAGCTCCGTGAGATAACCACTCGACTCGAGCGCCAGATGGATCGGGCCGAGAAGAACCAGCAAAGCCACCACCGTGCCGAGCAGCGACCGCCAGATGGTCCACAGCCTGCCCATGTCGTCCGGCTCGGAGCCCAAGTTCGTGAACTGTGAGATCCACTGTTCCAGTTCACGGCTCAAAACCCGGTAGCCGCCGAAAAAGAAAGCCAGAAACAGCGGAACCACGAGCAACCCGAGCGGATTGGCGTTCCTGCGCACGCTGATCCACCACTCCGTCAACAGTGAGGCAAGTGCCGTGGACAGCGTTGCCGATCCCTTGCCCATATCAACCCAGAGCGAGGGATTTAGGATCGACCGGTTACGGTCGAAGATCCGCTCGAAGAACCGGTCGCGCTGCTGAACGGTGATCTGACCGGCACTCTGCGAGGCATTGATTGCCAGCACGTCGAATTGCGACTTGAGGCCCTGCAGCTTGTCGCGCGTGGCGGTGAGGTCAGCGCGGGTCTTGGCGAGAACCGCGTCTTCCTGGCCGCCATCCGGCGGCGGACCCAGCGAAGCCAGTTGCTGTCCGACCTCGGCAAGCGCGCCCTGCAACTCCAGCGATTGTTGCGCGCTCGATATCCGCACGCGGTCGAACACCGCCTTGATCGTGCCGAAATCGTCGACCGAGACGTAGGGCCCACGCAATTGTTTCGTCGCGCCGTCAAAATCAGCGCGGTAGCTGGCAAGCGTCTGCTCGCTCCTGTTGATGAGACCGGCATCCAGCGCAAAGGCGGGCGCCGCCGCCAGCAGGAGCGTCCAGAAAGCGGCCAGCGCCAGACTGAGAACCGCGCGCATGGCTCAGACCAGCCGGCTTTGCTCGATCGCCGCCGCCGCGAAAGACCGGAACAGCGGATGCGGATCGAAGGGCTTCGCCTTGAGCTCGGGGTGATACTGGACGCCAATGAACCAGGGATGATCGGGGTACTCGACCGTCTCCGGCAGCAGCCCGTCAGGCGACATGCCGGAGAACAGAAGACCCGCCTTCTCCAGCCGGTCCCGGTAACGGGTGTTCACCTCATAACGGTGGCGGTGGCGCTCGCTGATCCGCGTGTCGCCGTAGATTTCGGCGATCCTGCTTCCCGGTTTCAGTTCGGCCTCATAGGCGCCGAGCCGCATGGTGCCGCCGAGGTCGCCGCCGGCCCTGCGGATTTCCAGCTCGTTGCCCTTCATCCATTCCTTCATGGTGCCAACGACCGGCTCCGCCGTTTCGCCGAATTCGGTGGAGCTCGCCCCCGGGATCCCGCACAGTGAGCGCGCCGCCTCGATGCAGGCCATCTGCATGCCGAAACAGATGCCGAAATACGGCACTTTGCGGGTGCGCGCGAAGGTGGCGGCCCTGATCTTGCCTTCCGACCCGCGCTCGCCGAAGCCGCCTGGCACCAGAATGCCGTGCACGCCCTCGAGATAGGGCGCGGGGTCCTCCTTCTCGAAAATCTCGGACTCGATCCATTCGAGGTTGACCTTCACCTTGTTGGCGATGCCGCCGTGGACGAGCGCCTCCTGCAGTGATTTGTAGGCGTCCAGCAAACCAGTGTATTTTCCGACGACCGCGATGTTCACCTCGCCCTCGGGCTGGGTGATGCGCTGCATGATCTCGGTCCACTTGCTCAGGTCCGGCTCGCGCGCGTCCTTGAAGCCGAAAATCTCGAGGACCTCGCGGTCCAGCCCCTCATTGTGATAGGCGCGCGGCACGTCATAGATCGACTGGACGTCCAGCGCCTGGATCACCGCCGAGGGGCGCACGTTGCAGAACAGCGCGATCTTGCGCCGCTCATTGACCGGAATCTCGCGGTCGGCGCGGCACAGCAGAATGTCCGGCTGAATGCCGATCGAGCGCAGCTCCTTCACCGAGTGCTGGGTGGGCTTGGTCTTGAGTT
>DAISVW010000249.1:0-4350 GCA_036826695.1 Aestuariivirga sp. | reverse complement strand
CGATGAGGCGGCCCGCGCCGATGGCGTGATCAGCACCGACTTCGCCCACATGATGCAGACCAGCGTCGAGCAGGTGAGGCAGTTCCAGATCGCGTTTCAGAACTTTCAGACAGGCGTTGGCTCTGCCCTGATCCCTGTCCTGGGAAGCCTGGCCGGGGCGCTCAAGCCGATCCTCGAGGCCGCCACGGCGCTCGTCACAGAGTTCCCGAAGCTGTCCGGCGGCCTGGTCGCCGTCACAGCCGGGTTCATCGGCCTCAAGGCGGCGCTGGCCGGCCTGACATTCCTCGGCCTCATGGGCAGGGGTGGCGCACTGACGGCGCTCTCCTTCACGGTCAACACCCTGGGCGGCTCACTGATGCGGCTCAGGAACGGGGCCACGGGCATGATCGCTCTCCAGACGGCGCTGGCCGGGATGGAGGGCATGAAGATGACCGGCCTCCAGACGGCGGCGGCGGGGCTTCGCGGCATGGCGCTGGCCGTTCCGGGCGTCTCCGGCCTCGCCACGGCGATGACGGCCGTCGGCGCGGCGCTGGCGGCGGTCTCGGCTCCGGTCTGGGGAACCATCGCGGTGGCAGTCGCTGCTGTTGCCGCGGCGGCCTACACACTCTGGAAATACTGGGACCGCATCTCGTCCTTCGCCGGCGGCTTCGCTTCGGTCCTGATGAACGAGCTGCAGCCAGCCTTCGTGGCGCTGGAGCCCGTCATGCGGCCGGTCAGCGATCTGGGCCGGGCGATCGGTGACGGGTTCTCGTGGGCGCTGGACAAGCTCACGGCCTTTGGCCAGTGGATGAGCTCCTTCTTCGAGCGCGAGGCTCTCAGCGAGGGACAGAAGCAGGCCTATGCCCAGGCGGGCGCCGATCTGGCGAATGCCATGATCACCGCCATCAAGGAGGCCTTCAACGGGCTGCTGGCGTGGTTCTCAGCACTTCCGTCCAGGATTCTTGCCGCCATCGGCAGCATCGATGTGTCGAGCCTCATCAAGTGGCCGTCCATGCCGTCGTGGCTTGGGGGTGGCAGTGCCGAACCCGCACCAGCCGGAAGCATTCCTGGCAAGGCCACGGGCGGTCCGGTTTCTCGCGGCTCCACCTACATGGTGGGCGAGCGCGGTCCGGAGCTCATCACCGCCGGGCGGTCGGGGTACGTCAGCAAGGCGGGGAGCTTCCCTGCCGGCGGCATCTCGGTGTCGCCCGTCTTCAACATGACCTTCAACGGCAAGGCCGACTCCGAGGATGTGGTCCAGCAGATCCGCCGCGTGCTGCGCGCCGAGGTGCGGGAAACCTTCCGGGGCGTCTTCGCAGACACCTCCATGCGCTTCGCCTGACCGAAGGGGATGACCGATGCTGATGTCTCTGGGGCCCATCAGGTTCGAGGTCTATCCCTTCAACGCGACGGAATATGGCCACGACCACGAGGCGAGCTTCGCGGAGAAGCCGGTGCTCGGCGCCCGCCCGCCGCTTGAGTGGGTCGGCGAGGGTGCCGAGGGCTGGTCGATCACCGCGAAGATATTCCCGCACAGGTTCGGTGGCCTTGGCGATCTCAAGAAACTCTACCAGGCGCGTGCGGCGGGCCGACCCCTTTATCTGATGCGGGGCGACGGCGCGCAGATGGGCTGGGTGGTGATCGACAAGGTCTCCGAGCGGTCCAGCTACCTCGACGCCCAGGGCATCGGCAAGGTCATCGAGGTGGACATCTCGGTGCGCCGGTCGGCGAAACCCTCCATCGGCAGCTTCTTCTCGGTCTTTGCGGGGGTGTTCTCATGATCATTGAGCCCGTCACCGTCGAGGGCGACTTCATCACCGTCTCGCTCATCGTCTGGCGGCGGTTCAAACGCCCGATGCCGGGGCTCGTGGAGCAGATCCACGACCTGAACCCCGGGCTTGCCGGCCTCGGCGCGTTCCTGCCGCTGGGAACCACCTTCAACATGCCCGTGCCGGTGCCGCGCGCGCCGGCCATACTCAACCCGATCAAGTTGTGGTGATCCTCCATGTCGAAGCGCGCGGTGTTCATGGTGACGGTCGCCGGGACCAACATCACGACCACGCTCTCGCCGGTCCTCATCTCGCTTTCCGTCTCCGACAAGGTCGGGACGCACTCCGACACGGCCAGTCTTGAGATCGATGACACCGATGGCCGGATCGTCCTGCCGCAAATCGGCGCGCCCGTCATCGTGGCACTGGGCTGGGAAAGCGAGGGCGTTCGAGTGGTCTTCACCGGCACGGTCGCCGAGGTCAAGTCCTCCGGCTCGCGCGGGAGCGGGCGCAGGCTCTCGCTCTCGGCCAAGGGCATGGACACCACGAAGACGCGGAGGGAGGGCCAGCCGCGCCACTTCGACGACAGCACGGTCGGGGACATTCTCAGGGAGGCTGGCAAGACGGCGGGTATCACAGAGGTGGACATTGATCCGTCGCTGGCCTCGATCGGCCGCAAATACTTCGAGATGCGCGACGAGAGCTTCATCCACATGGGCGAGCGCCTCGCCCGCGAGATCGGCGGCAACTTCCGGGTCTCCGGCACGAAAGCCATCATGTCGAAGCGCGGCGGGACCTACACCGCGGCGGTCGTGGCCGCCTGGGGTCGCAACCTCCACAGCTGGGACATCTCGCCCTCGCTGGGGCGTGCGCAGTACAAGACCCTGCGGGCGCGCTGGTACGACCCCGGGAAAGCCGAATGGCGGGAGACCGAGGAGCGGTCCGGGCTGTCGGTCGATGCCCGGCACGACCACCGTTATGCGAAGCCCGACGAGGACGAGGCCAGGCAGCAGACTGGCTCCGACAAGGCCACCTCGGAGCGCGACGCGGGCGAGGGCAGCGTTACCATCGAGGGCGATACCGCCGCCATTCCCGACGGGCTCTGCATCGTCGCTGGCGCGAGGCCCGGGGTCGACGGCCCCTGGCGCATCGAGAGCGTCACCCACAGCTATTCGCGCGGCGGCGGTTTCGTCACAGAGCTCAGCCTGAAGCAGCCGGCGGCCGGCGGTACAGGCGACACCTGACAGGAGACATGCTCATGACACAGGACTGGACCGGGGACATCCCGGCGGCGGTTTACTTCGTGGTGGGGCTGGGCGGCGTGGCCGCCGCCCTGCTCGCCATGCTGAAGCTGAAGGAGGCGCTCGTCCCGGATGCGAGCCAGCAGGTCAGCAGGGACATCGCCACCATCCGGGCCGACATTCACGACATCCGCGCCCGCGTCGGCATGCTGGAGCTGGACGTTGCCCGCATCGACCAGCCGTCGATCGCCAAGCGCTTCGACGCCATCGAGACCAAGATCGACAAGCTCTACGAGTTCCTGCTCGAGCGGCTGACCAAGCTGCCGCCCTGAGCGGCGGTCCGAGCATCTAACCCCCGACCTTTCATTCACACCGCAACCGAAGCCGAGGCCTGAAGCGCCTCCGGCCATCAGAGGGATATTGCCTGATGACCCACATGACCATCGCCCGCGGCCTCCTCGGCACGAAGGAGCTGAAAGGCTCGGCGGACAATCCGAAGATCATGGAGATGTACCGTACCGTCGGCCACACTCAAGTCGAACATGACGAGGTCGCCTGGTGCGCCGCCTTCGTCGGGCACTGCCTGGAGAAGGCCGGCAGCGCGTCCACCCGCAAGCTCAATGCGCGCTCCTATCTGACCTGGGGCGAGAAGGTCGCCGGACCCGAGCAGGCGAAGGAGGGAGATATCGTCATCTTCACGCGCGGGCCGAACACGGCGCAGGGCCATGTCGCCTTCTTCCTCAGGGCGACGGGCCAGCAGATCGAGGTGCTGGGCGGCAACCAGTCGGACGGCGTCACCGTCGCACGCTATGCGAAGTCGCGCCTTCTCGGCATAAGGCGCCCGCTGCGTTCGGATGCTCCGCAGCGCCCGGAGATGAAGGTCGTCCAGCAGTTGCTGAAGGACCTTGGGTATTTCGAGGTCGGCATCGTGGACGGGCGCTACGGTCCCCGCACGCGGGCGGCCGTCCTCGCCTTCCGGGCCGATAATGGGCTCGGCCTCAGCCCGGATGTGGATCCCGTCCTTGTGGAGGCCCTGCAGCGCGCCAGGCCCCGCGCCGTCTCGCGCGAGCGGGCGGAGGGCAAACCAGTGGGATCGCGCATCGTGAAGGCTGCCGATGCCCAGATCGCCACCGGCATCGTGGGCATGGCCGGGGCTGCGGCATCCGTGATTGCGCCCGCCGTCGAGACCGCCGAACGCTCCAGGGATGTCACCGAGCGCACCGTGGGCCTGCTCAACCTGACGGACTGGCTGCTGCCGGCGCTGCCCTGGGCCGGGGCGGCGATCTTCATGATCGTCATTCTGCTGGCGTGGACAGCGACGGCGTCTCGCATCGCGGCCGTCCGCATGGGCACGACGCCGT
>DAISVW010000248.1:0-4361 GCA_036826695.1 Aestuariivirga sp. | reverse complement strand
ACATCCTCGGCATGTCGGCGCTGCTCACCACCACGATGCCCTACATGAAGGTCGTGATCGACACGCTCAAGGAAAAAGGCATGCGCGATGATTACATCGTGCTGGTGGGCGGCGCGCCGCTCAACGAGGAATTCGCCAAGGCAATCGGCGCCGACGCTTACTGCCGGGACGCCGCCGTGGCGGTGGAAACCGCCAAGAGCTTCATGGCCCGCAAGCATAATCAGATAGCGGCCGGCTGACGAGGCGAAAGGCCGGCGGTGACAGACGTCGATCTGAAGCCATCCGACGAATTCGAGTTCAAGCCGGGCCATGGCAAGGTTCTTCTGCTCGCCTGTGGCGCGCTGGCGCGGGAAATCGTCGATCTCATCGAACGCAACCGCTGGTCCGCTTTCGACCTGCAATGCCTGCCCGCCAAATGGCACAATACGCCAGAAAAGATCGTGCCGGCGCTGCGCGCCAAGATTGCCGCCGTCCGGGGGCGCTATCAATCGATCTTCGTGCTCTACGGCGATTGCGGCACCGGTGGCGCGCTGGACCGGCTGCTCGCGGAGGAAGGAGTCGAGCGCAGCGCGGGCCCCCACTGTTACGCATTCTTCTCAGGCAATGCTGAATTTGAGACGCATGCGGACGACGACATGACGGCCTTCTTCCTGACGGATTATCTGGCGCGCCATTTCGACAAGCTGATCTGGCAGGGGCTGGGGCTGGACCGGCACCCGGAATTGCTGCCGGACTATTTTGGCAACTACACGAAGATCGTGTTCCTGGCGCAAACCCGGAACGAGGATCTCACGCGTCAGGCTGAGGAGGCGGCGAAGCGGCTGGGTCTCGGCTTCGAGTACCGCTACACTGGCTATGGCGAGCTGGCGAGCGATCTGGCAACGCGGGCGCTCCCGGAGGCCTGAGCTATGGCGCGCGGAACTCCAAGGCCGCGTCGGTGACGACCTCCCAGATATTCAGCGCGAAGCTGCGCATCACGTAGAGATCGAAGGCGTGATCGCCCGTGCAGTGCACGGTGGCCGGCGTATGGTGGATGCCAGTGAGCGCGAAGGCGCCCAGCCCGAATGCGGCCGGATGAAAATCCATCGGCACCAGCTTGGCCAGCACGGCGCGCGCCGGTGCTCCGGAAAGCGCGATGCGCACCCGGCTGTGGGAAAGCGGCGTCACCGCACACTGGCCATGCAGTTTGGCCGCAATGTCATCTGTCTCTGGCCCTAGGATCCAGAATTGCGCCGGGCCAATGCGCATCACGGTCAGCGATCCATTCACCGGCGCCAGGCCGACGCGCGGCGGAAGGGGGCCAACCACCGCGGCGAGCTTCGCTTCGAAATCCGCATCCAGCCCCGCGGCCTGGGTCAGGCTGAAGCCCGGACGCTCGGCAATCGACAGCACGGGGCTGACATAGGGCTTGGCGGAGGCCAATGCGGAGCGGGGCTCAAGCATGGAAGCGCGCTCCTTCCTGGTCGATAAAATGCGGCGACACGATCCTGAGCTTTGCCTGCTCGTTCTTCAGCGGGAAGGCGGCGATGATTTCCTCGCCTTCATGCTTGAGCCCGCCCGTGTAGAGCCCGAGCGCGATGAACTCGTTGAGGTCCGGCGACCAGGTGACGGCCGTGAGGTAACCGCGGCCATGGCCCTTGATCTCCTCGCCGGCGGCAAACAGGATCGAGCCGCCGCGCAGCTTCTTGTCAGGCTCCATGAGTTCGAGGCCAACAAGGCTCCAGCGCTCCGGCGACTGGCAATCCTCGCGGAAGCGCAGCGCTCGGCCAACATAGTCCTTCTCCTTGCTGGCCATGCGGCCAAGCCCCAGATCATCCAGCGTGTTGCGGTGATCGAGTTCGAGGCCCGCCACATGGCCCTTCTCGATGCGCAGGCTGGCCAGCGCCTCAAGGCCGTAGGGCCTGATGCCGGTGGCGGCGGCGCGCGCCAGAATGTGCTCCCACAGGCTGATCGCGTAGCCAGAGGCCACGTGAACTTCATAGGCAAGCTCGCCCGAGAAGGACATGCGCAGCAGCCGCACTGGGACTCCTTCGAACAGGATATCCCTGCAGCCCATGTGCGGCAGCGCCTCGCTGGAAAAGTCGGTTCCCGGAAACGCCAGTTGCAGGGCCTCGCGCGATTTGGGCCCCGAAACCGCCATGCCCGCCCATTCATCGGTGAGCGAAGCGACCTGCACGTTCAGATCCGTCCAGTGGCACTGCAAGAGATATTCGAGCCACGACATGACTTCACCCGCCTGGGCGGTGGTGGTGGTCATGTAGAACTGCGTCTCGGACAGGCGCGCCGTGGTGCCGTCATCGATCACCACGCCATCGTCATTCAGCATGACGCCATAACGCACCTTGCCGATGGGCAGCTTCTTGAAACCGTTGACATAAACGCGGTTGAGGAATTCCGCCGCATCCGGCCCCTGCACGTCGATCTTGCCGAGCGTCGAGACGTCGGCGATGCCCACCCCCCGGCGCACCAGTTCCATTTCCTTCACATAAGCGGCCTCCGGCGTGGCGCCCGCCCAGCCATAATACCAGGCGCGTTTCCACAGGCCGGCATCGATGAATACGCCGCCATTCCTCTCATGCCAGTCATGGAGCGGCGAGCGCCGGACGGGCCGGAAATGCGCGGCTATGGTACGCCCGGCAATCGCCCCCATGGTGAGCGGTGAATAGGGCGGCCGGAACGTGGTGGTGCCCGCTTCCGGAATGGTGATGCCGCGGAAGCCCGCCATCAGCGCCAGGGCATTGATGTTGGACGTCTTGCCCTGGTCGGTGCCCATGCCGAGCGTGGTATAGCGCTTCATGTGCTCGACCGACTGGTAGCCTTCCTGATGCGCGAGCCGGATGTCTTCCAGCGTCACGTCATTCTGGAAATCAACGAAGGCCTTGCCCTTGCCTGACCGCGGCGGCGACCACACCGGTAGAATTCCGTAGGCGCGGTCCACCGTATGCTCCGGCGCATAGACCGGCCTCGTCCGGCCGAAGCCCGCGGCCGCGGCTGCGGAGGCCCCTGCCCTCGCGCCATCTGCCACCGCGGCCGAGAGACCGAAGTTCCCCATCATCGCACCTGCACCGAAATGGGTAGGCGCGAAACCACCGGGCACGAAGGCGGCAATGGCTTCGTCAAAGCGGGGCTTGATGCCGCCATGCGAGGAGAGATGCACGACCGGAGACCAGCCTCCCGCCATGCCCACCACGTCGCAGTCGATCGTCACCGCATGCGTGCCGCCCAGCCGCACCCGCCTCACCGCCTTGGCGCCTTCCACATCCACGATGCTGCTGCCGGGGAAGATGGCGATGCCCCTGGCGCCGGCGCGCGTGAGAAGGTCCGGAGAAACGGTGTTGCGGTGGTCCGCCACCGTAACCGCCACTCCAGCCGCCGCAAGATCGATGGCCGCTTCGTAGCCCGTATCATTGTTGGTGACGATAACCGCACGGCTGGTGGGCGCCAGCGCATAGCGGTTGACATAGGCGCGGAGCGCCGAGGCCAGCATCACGCCAGGCCGGTCATTGTTGGAGAACACCAGCGGGCGTTCGATAGCGCCCGTCGCCATGACGATCGCCCTGGCGCGCAGCTGGATAAGCACCATGCGCGGCTGGCCCCTGGCGGGATCAGGCTTCAGATGATCACGGCGCTCAGCCAGCACCGCAAGATTGCCGTCATAAAGGCCCTGCACCGTGGTGCGGGTGAGGATCTCCGCGTTGGAGAGCGACTGGAGCTCTTCCACGCAGGCGGCGCGCCAGGCCTCCATGCCCGCGTCATTGACGGCAAGCAGACTGCCGCCGCATTCGCTGTCCTGTTCCGCCAGCACCACCCGCGCGCCGCTACGGGCCGCGGTCAGGGCCGCCGCAAGCCCGGCGGGACCGGCGCCCACGACCAGCACATCGGCAAACGCATAGCGCATGTCATAGCGCGCGGGATCAGCAAGATCCGTGGCTTTTCCGAGCCCCGCCGCCCGCCGGATGAATGGCTCATAAAACATCCAGGAGCCTTTCGACGGGCCCATGAAGGTCTTGTAATAGAAGCCAGACTGAAAGAACGGCGCCAGCACCGAATTCACCGCCATCACATCAAGGTCAGGCGATGGCCAGGCATTCTGCGGGCTGGCCACGAGGCCATCCACCAGCTCGGTCATGGTGGCCGGAACATTGGGCTCGGTTGAAGCGCCATCGCCGAGCGTGAACAGGCCGTTCGGCTCCTCGATACCAGCGGAGACGATGCCGCGCGGCCGGTGATACTTGAAGCTGCGGCCGGTGAGCAGCGGATGACCTGCGAGGAGCGCCGAGGCCAGCGTATCGCCCGCGAAGCCGCGAAGCTCAGCCCCGCCGAACCGCGCCGTGACGGGTTTCGACCGGTCGATACGTCCG
>DAISVW010000247.1:0-4368 GCA_036826695.1 Aestuariivirga sp. | reverse complement strand
GGTGTTGCTGCTGTTACTGATCTACCTCAGTATCACCATGGGTTCAGGTCACCCCTATCACAGTGGCTGAGGGCATGAGATGCCCTGGTCTTCTTACCCGCCATGCCAGCGCAAGCCGGCATCCAGCCTCCCTCTTTTGAAAGGTGGGCCTCCGGGCTTTCGCCAGGGCAACACCGAGCGAGACAGCAGATCATGCTGGCCCAGCAACGCCCTCCTCCGAAATATCACGCGTCAGAAACAGGCTGTTGGGGTCGGGACGGTAATCGCCGAACGGCGGGCACTCGGTAAAGCCATGCGCCTTGTAGAGCGCCACGGCGGGCGCGAAATAGCCGAACGACCCGGTCTCGAGGCTGAGCCGCGTCAGGCCACGGGCCCGCGACGTGGCCATGATGTGCCGCAGAATGCCGCCACCCACGCCGCGGCGGCGCGCGGCTTCCGCCGTGTGCATCGACTTCACTTCGCCATGGCTGCCATCGAGCGGCTTCATGGCGCCGACGCCCAGCAGCACCGCGCCATCCCAGGCCGCCCAGAAATCAATCTCCGGCGCGGCAAGCCTGTCGAGGCTGAACACATGGGCGCTGCCCGGCGGCGTCACTTCATGGCATTTGTCGTAATGATAGCGCAGCAGCGCAACGATGCGCCGGTCGGCCAGATCGCCGCGGATGATGTCCATGCTCAACCTCCGAGTGTGGCGTGAGGCCTGTTCCAGATGATTCCCTTCTTGCACTGTCACGCTCAATCTGCCATAAGCAGATAGGACAGGAACACTGTCCTTTCGCGGCGACAACCAAGGCAAGTGGACACCCGGATGATCCGGAACAAGGCCACCGTAACCCTGAAAGCGAAGGCCAAAACGGCCGGAGCTGCCGCATGCCTGCCCCCGGCGGCGCGTCGCAAACGCACCTAACGGGCGAAGGGCTCGAAGGGCGGGATGCCCGGGAGTTCGATCGCCTGAACCGGCCCGGCAGCCCATCAGGGGCCGCCTGATCCGGCCAGATCGCCACCCCCGCGCATCACCAGAGAACTGCACTGCCGGAGTCTGGCCCTGGACCACGGCGGAACGAGACGGGTTGAGGAAGACGCAAGGAGTTTCGGCCATGACCATCCAGTACCGGCCTGAAGGACTTCCCGAAGCGCATGGTCTTTACGACCCGCGCAACGAGCATGATGCCTGCGGCATCGGGCTCATCGCCAACATCCACAACGTCAAATCCCACCGCATGATCGCCGATGGTCTGTCGATCCTGAAGAATCTCGAGCATCGCGGCGCGGTGGGCGCCGACCCGAAGGCGGGCGATGGCGCCGGCCTCATGCTGCAGATCCCGCACGGCTTCTTCGCGGAGGAAGCGAAGAGGCTCGGCTTCGAGCTTCCCGCCCCCGGTCATTATGGCGTCGGCCAGCTGTTCATGCCGCGCGAGCCCGTCTACCGCCAGGACATCGAGCGCATCTGGTGGGAGACGACCCGCGAGGAAGGCCTCATGGTTCTGGGCTGGCGCGACGTGCCGGTCGATTCCTCGGCGCTTGGCTATTCGGTGAAGGGAACCGAGCCCGCGCATCGCCAGGTTTTCATTGGCCGCGGGCCGACGATCCGCGACGAGGCGCATTTCGAGCGCAAGCTGTTCGTCTGCCGCAAGGTGGTCTCGAACCGCGTGCTGGACGTGCTGGGCCAGCGCGCCAGGACCTATTACCCGGTATCGGTTTCGGCGCGCACCCTGGTCTACAAGGGCCTCGTCCTGGGCAAGGACCTCGGCGCCTATTACCGCGACCTGGAGGACGAGCGGCTTCAATCCGCCTTCGCCACGGTGCACCAGCGCTTTTCGACCAATACCTTCCCGAGCTGGCCGCTCGCCCACCCCTACCGCTTCGTCTGCCACAACGGCGAGATCAACACGGTGCGCGGCAACTACAACTGGATGGCGGCGCGCCAGGCCAACATGCGCTCCGACATTCTGGGCGAGGACCTCTCCAAGCTGTGGCCGATTTCCTATGAGGGCCAGTCGGACACCGCCTGCTTCGACAACGCGCTCGAATTCCTGACCATGGGCGGCTATTCGCTGCCGCATGCCATGATGATGCTGATCCCCGAGGCCTGGGCGGGCAACCCGCTGATGGACGAGGACCGCCGCGCCTTCTACGAATACCACGCCGCGCTGATGGAACCGTGGGACGGCCCGGCCGCCATGGTGTTCACCGACGGCCGCATGATCGGCGCCACGCTCGACCGCAACGGCTTGCGCCCCTCGCGCTACATGACCAGCAATGACGGGCACATTCTGCTTGCCTCCGAAATGGGCTGCCTGCAGTTCGCCGAGGAGAACATCACCCACAAGTGGCGGCTGCAGCCCGGCAAGATGCTGCTGATCGACCTCGAGCAAAAGCGCATCATCGCCGACGAGGAGCTGAAGAGGGAACTCGCCACCGCCCACCCCTACAAGGACTGGCTGAAGCGCACCCAGATCGTGCTGAAGGACCTGCCCGCCCCGAAGACCAGGCGCGCCAGGTCCACCGTGGCTCTGCTCGACCGCCAGCAGGCCTTCGGCTACACGCAGGAAGATCTGAAGGTGCTGATGGCGCCGATGGCCCAGACCGGCCAGGAGGCGGTGGGCTCGATGGGCAATGACGCGCCGATCTCGGCGCTGTCCGACCGGCCCAAGCTGCTCGACACCTATTTCAAGCAGAACTTCGCGCAGGTGACGAACCCACCCATCGACCCGATCCGCGAGGAGCTGGTGATGTCGCTCGTGTCGTTCATCGGGCCCCGGCCCAACCTGCTCGATCTCAAGGGCACCTCGGCGCATATGCGGCTCGAGGTGGCGCAGCCCATCCTCACCAACGACGACCTCGAGCGCATCCGCACCATCGGCGCGGTGGCCGACAACCCGTTCCGCACCGCCACCATCGACATCACCTATGACGTGGCCAACGGCCACGAATACATGGAAGCGGCCCTCGACTCGGTGTGCGCGCTGGCCGAGCGCGCGGTGAAGGACGGCTACAACATCATCATCCTGTCGGACCGCGCGGTCTCCGCCGAGCGGGTGCCGATCCCGTCGCTGCTCGCCACCTCGGCCACCCATCACCACCTGATCCGCAAGGGCCTGCGCACCTCGGTGGGACTTGTCGTCGAAACCGGCGAGGCCCGCGAGGTGCAGCAGTTCTGCGTGCTGGCGGGTTATGGCGCCGAGGCCATCAACCCCTATCTCGCCTTCGAGACGCTGGAAGACATGCTGCCGACGCTCGAGGAGAAGATCACCGCCTACGAGGCGCAGAAGCGCTACATCAAGGCCATCGACAAGGGCATTCTCAAGGTGATGTCCAAGATGGGCATCTCCACCTACCAGTCCTATTGCGGCGCGCAGATCTTCGACGCGGTCGGGCTTTCCTCCGATTTCGTAAGCAAGTATTTCACCGGCACCTCCTCGCAGATCGAGGGCGTGGGCCTGCTCGAAATCGCCGAGGAGGCGTTCCGGCGCCATGAGGATGCCTTCGGCGAAAACCCCGTGTTCCGCGCCGCGCTCGACGTGGGCGGGGATTATGCCCAGCGCATCCGCGGCGAGGCGCATGTGTGGAACGCCGAGACCATTACCAACCTCCAGCACGCGGTGCGCGGCAACGCCAGGGACAAGTATCAGGCCTTCGCCAGGCTGGTGAACGAGCAGTCCGAGCGGTTGAAGACCATGCGCGGCCTGTTCCGCATCAGGTCAGCCGAGGAGATGGGCCGCAAGCCCATCGATGTGAGCGAGGTGGAGCCCGCTGCCGCCATCGTCAAGCGCTTCGCAACGGGCGCCATGTCCTTCGGCTCGATCAGCCGCGAGGCGCATACCACGCTGGCGATCGCCATGAACCGCATCGGCGGCAAGTCCAACACCGGCGAGGGCGGCGAGGAAGCGGACCGCTTCAAGCCGCTGCCCAATGGCGATTCGATGCGTTCGGCGATCAAGCAGGTGGCCTCGGGCCGCTTCGGGGTGACGGCGGAGTATCTCGTCAACTCCGACATGATGCAGATCAAGATGGCGCAGGGGGCGAAACCCGGCGAGGGCGGCCAGCTTCCCGGCCACAAGGTGGACGCCACCATCGCCAAGGTGCGCCACTCGACGCCGGGCGTGGGCCTGATCTCGCCGCCGCCGCACCATGACATCTATTCGATCGAGGACCTGGCGCAGCTGATCTTCGACCTGAAGAACGTCAACCCGGCCGGCCAGGTTTCGGTGAAGCTCGTCTCCGAAGTGGGTGTGGGCACCGTGGCGGCGGGCGTGTCCAAGGCGCATGCCGACCATGTGACGATCTCGGGCTATGAGGGCGGCACCGGCGCATCGCCGCTGACCTCGATCAAGCATGCGGGCCTGCCCTGGGAGATCGGCCTTGCCG
>DAISVW010000246.1:0-4377 GCA_036826695.1 Aestuariivirga sp. | reverse complement strand
CGCCATTCCTCTCGGCGACACTCGGTCACGTCGGCGACGGCAACTTCCACATGAGCTTTCTCATCGACATCGACAATCCCGCCGAGATCGCCGAGGCGCAGCGCCTCAACAACCGCCTGATCGAGCGCACACTGCGCCTGGGCGGCACCTGCAGCGGCGAGCATGGCCTGGGCTTCGGCAAGACCAAGTACCTGGTCGCCGAGCATGGCGAAGGCGCCGTCGATGTCATGCGCTCGCTCAAGGCCGTGCTCGACCCGGCCAATATTCTCAACCCGGGCAAGGTGCTGCCGGCCCCAACCAGCGGGAGGACCGGCGCATGAAGGTTCTCGTCACCGTCAAGCGCGTCATCGACCACAACATTGCCATCCGGGTGAAAGCCGACGGCACCGGCGTCGAAACCGATGGCGTCAAGATGTCCATCAACCCCTTCGACGAAATCGCCGTCGAAGAAGCCATCCGCCTCAGGGAAAAGGGCGTCGTCACTGAAATCGTCGCCCTCTCCGTCGGCGGCGAAAAGTGCGAGGATACGCTGCGCAGCGCCCTCGCCATGGGCGCCGATCGCGCCGTTCTCGTTCGCGCCGAAGATGGTATCGAGCCGCTCGCTGTGGCCAAGGTCATCGCCGCCGTCGCCCGGCGCGAGGAGCCTGCGCTCATCCTCATGGGCAAGCAGGCCATCGACGACGACAGCAATCAGACCGGCCAGATGGTCGCCGCCCTGCTGGGCCGCCCACAGGCCACCTTCGCCTCGAAAGTCACCATCGATGGGAGCGAGGCGATCGTCGAGCGCGAGGTTGATGGCGGCACCGAGACCGTTGCCGTCACCCTGCCGGCTGTCGTGACCGCCGACCTGCGCCTCAACGAACCGCGCGCCGCTTCCCTCCCCAATGTGATGAAGGCGCGCCGCAAGTCGATCGAACCGCTGTCGCTAGCGGAGCTGGGCGTCGATGCCACGCCGCGTCTCAAGGTGCTGCGCGTCGAGGCGCCGCCCAGGCGCAATCGCGGCGTGGTCGTCGCCTCCGTGGATGAACTGGTCAGCGCCCTGCGCGGCAAGCTGGGAGAACAGGCATGAAGACCCTGCTGCTCGCCGAACATGACGGCATCACGCTTTCTGAAGCCACCGCGCGCGCCTTGCCCGCCGCCAGAGCGCTTGGCGGCGACGTCGACATTCTTGTCTGTGGCGATGCCGGTGAAGCCGCGCTTGCAGCCGCGGCCAGCCTTGCGCCGATCATCCATGCGTCAGGGTCCAGCCTGCCGGAAGCGGTGGCTGCCGTGCTGCTGCATCTTGCTCCCGGCTATGACGCGTTCGTCGCTCCCGCCAGCAGCCAGGGCAAATCGGTCATGCCGCGCCTTGCGGCAAAGCTCGACGTCATGCAGGTCTCCGAGGTCATCGCCGTCGACGGCCCGCGCACCTTCCGCCGCCCGGTCTATGCCGGCAATGCCATCCAGACCGTCGAGGCGACCGATGGCAAGCTGGTGCTGACCATCCGCACCACGGCCTTCCATCCAGCACCCGCCGGAAGCGCCGCTACCCGATCCGGTGTCGATGCTCCGGCCACCAACATCGGGTCGCGCCTCGTCACCCCGGCCACGACGGCATCCGATCGGCCCGACCTCGGCTCGGCCCGCATCGTCGTTTCCGGTGGTCGCGGCCTCGGTTCCAAGGAAGCATTCGACCGGCTCGTCGTGCCGCTGGCTGACAAGCTGGGCGCCGCGATCGGCGCCAGCCGTGCCGCGGTTGATGCCGGCTATGCGCCCAACGATCTGCAGGTCGGCCAGACCGGCAAGGTCGTCGCGCCTGAACTCTACATCGCCATCGGCATTTCCGGCGCCATCCAGCATGTCGCAGGCATGAAGGATTCCACCACCATCGTGGCCATCAACACGGACGGCGACGCGCCCATTTTCGCCATCGCCGATTATGGCCTCGTCGGAGATCTATTCGCCCTCCTGCCGCAGCTCCAGGCCACACTCAAGACCCCCAGGATATCACTCATGAAACTGTTGCGCTTCGGCCCCGTGGGCCAGGAAAAGCCCGCTGCCCTCGACGCCGACGGCAAGATCCGCGATCTTTCTTCCATCGTGAGCGACATCAACGGCCAGACGATTACGCCGGAGGGGCTGGCCAGCCTGCGGGGCGTCGATCTCGCCGGCCTGCCGATCGTGCCTGAGGGCACGCGCATCGGCGCCTGCATCGGCAATGTCGGCAATTTCATCGTTGTCTGTCTCAACTATGCCGACCACGCCGCCGAGAGCAACGTGCCCTATCCGGACGAGCCGGTAATGTTCAGCAAGGCCACCACCTCGGTCAGCGGCCCCTATGACGATATCATCCTGCCGCCCGGCTCGGACAAGGTCGACTGGGAGGCCGAGATTGCCTTCGTCATCGGCTCGCCCGCCTATCGCGTGTCCCAGGAAGACGCCCTGTCGGTCGTCGCCGGGTTCTGCGTCTGCCATGACGTCTCGGCGCGCGATTTCCAGCTCGAGCGCAACGGCCAGTGGCTCAAGGGCAAGAGCTCGCCCAGCTTTGGTCCGCTCGGCCCGTGGCTCGTCACGACCGACGATGTGGCCAATGTGCAGGATCTCAACATCTGGCTCGAGCACAACGGCACGCGCATGCAGAACGGCACGACGTCCGAGATGATCTTCTCGATCGCCTATATCGTCTCCTATGTCACTCAGTTCATGCGCCTGATGCCCGGTGATGTCGTGACGACCGGCACCCCCGCCGGCGTCGGCATGGCCCGCAACCCGCCCATCTTCCTCAAGGCAGGCGATGTGTGGTCGATCTGGGTATCGACGGCCTCGGCCGCCAGCGCCAGCGCGTCCGCTCCGCCTGACAGGCATCCATTGGGGCAGGGCAGATGAGCGAGTGGTCACGGTCGATCCGGTTCCTCAATCATCTGCCCTCCCTCGATCACCTCGAAACGCAGGCGCGTCGGCGTATTCCGGGATTCGCGTTCGATTTTCTCCAGGGCGGCACCGGTAGCAATCTTGCCCCGGCCCGCAACCGCGCCGCCTTCGATGGCGTCAGTCTCGCCTGGACGGTTGGCGCGACGGGGCCAGTTTCCAGCCGCACCACATTGTTCGGTCGCGCCTACGCCGCCCCGCTCGGCGTCGCTCCCGTCGGGATGGATGGCGCGATCTGGCCCGGGGCAGCCCCGGCGCTTGCAAGGGCCGCTGCCGCCATCGGCATCCCCTATGTTTCCAGCACGCTTGCGGGCAGCAATCTGGAGGCATTAGCGAGGCATGCCTGCGGTAATCTGTGGCTTCAGCTCTATGGCTTTCCCGCCGATGACCACCGCATTACCTTCGACCTGATGGTGTGCGCCCGGGCCGCCGGAGTCGATGTTCTGGTGCTGACCCTGGACGTTCCCGGCCACGCCAAGCGCAAGCTCGATCTCGCCAACGGCATCACCGTACCGTTCCGCCCGTCACCATCGCTTGCCCTCCGTGCCCTTGGCAAACCGGCCTGGCTGGCGGCCCTGGCGCGCCATGGACAACCACGCTCGCCCAATGTCGAGCGCTATGCCGGTGCCGATCAAACCCTTGCCGCCATTTCACGATTCGTGCGCGATGGCGTTCGTGGCGCTTTCGATTGGGACGAGATCGCCCGCATCCGCCGCAACTGGTCCGGCGCGCTGGTGCTCAAGGGCATCCTCACACCCGCCGATGCTGAAAAAGCGATCGCGGCCGGCGCCGATGGCATCGTCGTGTCCAACCATGGCGGGCGCCAGCTTGATGCCAGCCCGGCCACGATCGACGTCTTGCCTGCCATAGCCGACCGCGTCGCCGGCCGCATCACCGTGCTGCTCGATGGCGGCATCCGCTCCGGCCTCGATGTCGCGCGGGCCATCGCCTCGGGCGCCGATGGCGTGCTGGCCGGCCGCGCTTTCATGATCGGGCTTGCCGGGCTGGGCGATCGTGGCGGGCACTATGTCGGCGACCTGCTGGTCGAAGAATTGCAGACCGCCATGCGGCAACTGGGTGTGTCCGATCTGACCGGCCTGCGCCGCGTCGAGCGCCGCCACCCCACCGCCTGGCACTTTCACGATAGAGGAACATGATGGCATCGACGATTGATCTGGCAGGGCAGGTCGCCCTGGTTACCGGCGGTGGAACTGGCCTTGGCCACGTGGCTGGCCGGGCTCTGGCAGAGGCAGGCGCCACGGTGGTGATCGCCGGCCGGCGCGCCGAAGTGCTCGAAAACGCCGCGGCCGCGATTGGCGCCGAGGCAATGGTCGCCGACGTCACCGAGCCCGCCGGTGTCGACGCGCTGTTCGCCGGCATCGAGTACGAGCATGGACGCCTCGACCTACTGGTCAATGACGCCTGACGCAACTTGCGAGGTACGTCCACAGCGATACGCCTCGACGCCTG
>DAISVW010000245.1:0-4390 GCA_036826695.1 Aestuariivirga sp. | reverse complement strand
GAACACCGCCACATCGCCGCGCTTGGGGTCGGCGGTGAAGAAGATCCGGCCATCGAAGCCGAACGGGCAGCAACTGACAATCTGGCGACCAAACAGGCCCAGCGAAAAATTGAACGAATACCGCCCGTAGCCGTAGGACAGCTTTGACACGAACAGATAATCGCCGACCTTCAATGTCGGATACATCGAGGCCGAGGGAATGTTGAACGGCTGGTAGAGAAAGGTCCTGACGAAGAAGGCGATGAGCAGCGCCTGGATGATGACCTTGACCGTCTCCCAAAGGCCGTCCTCGGATTTGCGCCCGGTGTCCTGTGCCGCAGCCATCATATGGTCTTTCTTGCGCATTTACCGAAGGGTCACGATGCATTGAGATCGCTGATTCCGCCGTATAGACCCCGCCTGCGCCGGATGCAACGCAAGCCGCCGCAAGCTCTCCAACTGTGGCCATTTGGTAACAGTTCTTGCGATTTCAGGCCCGGACCGCCTCGATCATCACAAAGGCGTGGGCGTAGGGGAAATCGTCGGTGATGGTCAGGTGGATGCGGGCGGCATGGCCGGCCGGCAGGAGCTCTTCGAGGCGGATCAACGCCCCGCCGGTCAGCACCATGGTGGGCTTGCCCGAGGGCTCGTTCACCACCCCCATGTCGCGCCAGAACACCCCCGCCCGGAAGCCGGTGCCGAGCGCCTTGGAACAGGCCTCCTTGGCGGCGAAGCGCTTGGCGTAGGAGGCGGCGCGGGCCGCCCGGCGCTCCGATTTCCGCACCTCCGTTTCGGTGAAAATCCGTTCGATGAAGCGCCCGCCAAAGCGCTCCAGCGTGGCCTCGATGCGCCGGATGTCGATCACGTCATTGCCGATGCCGATGATCATCTGAGGCCGCGGCTCCCGGGCTTGACGGCGGCAATGGCGGCAAGCTCCGGCGGCAGCCGGTCCGCCGCATAGGTGGGAATGTCGAGCCGGGCCAGCGCGGCGAGCGGCACCCCGAGGTCGGCCTTGCCGCCGGAACGGTCGATCAGGCAGGCAGCCGCCACGGTGATCCCGCCTTCCTCGGCAATTCCGGCGATGCATTCACGCGAGGAAAGCCCGGTGGTGACGATGGCCTCCACCATCAGCACGCGGGCGCCCCTGGGGATGGTGAAGCCGCGGCGCAGCGTCAGGCTGCCTTCGACCCGCTCGAAGAAGACCGCCGGAACGCCCAGCTGCCGGGCCATCTCATAGCCGACGATCACGCCGCCCATGGCGGGCGAGGCGACCAGATCGATGGGCTGCGTGGTCATGGCCCGCACCTGGCTCGCCAGCGCCGCGCAGAGCCGCGCCGCGCGGGCGGGGTCCATCAGCACCCGGGCGCATTGCAGGTAGCGGTTGGAGTGCAGACCGGAGGACAGGATGAAATGCCCTTCCAGCAGCGCGCCCGCGGCGCGGAATTCGTCCAGAACCTCGTCTCCCGTCATGCCCCTACCCCGTCTTGCGGCTCACATCGCTCACCGATGTCTTGCCGCGCAAACTGTCCATGATGCCGTTCAGATGCTTGAGGTCGGTCACCTCCAGCGTGATGTCGAGATCGAAGAAGTCCCTTGCCCCTTCGCGCGCCACCATCTGCAGCGCGTCGATGTTGCCGCCAAGGTCGCTGATCGCCTGGGTCACCTGGGCCAGCGCCCCCACCTCGTTGAGGATCGTCACCTTGATCCGCGCCGGGAAGCGCTGGTCCTCCGAGCCGGTGTCCCAGGCGAGATCAACCCAGCGTTCCGGCTGGTTGTCGAACTGTTCCAGAGCCGTGGCGAAGATCGGATAGATGGTGATGCCCTCCCCCGGCATCAGAATGCCGACGATGCGCTCGCCCGGCACCGCGCCGGTTTCGGGCGAAATCTTCAGCGCCGTGGTGCGGGCCACGCCGCGCACCGGCACCGAGAGATCGGGATCCGCCTTGCGCGCCGGGCCCGGGCGGCGCAGCTCCTTCATCTTGCTGTCGTCGATGGCCACCCCCATGGCCTTCATCAGGTCGATGGCCGAGAGTTCGCCACGCCCGATGGCGGCCAGCGCATCATCCCGGTTGCGGTGGCCGAGCCGTGGCAGCGCCGCGGCCACTTCTTTCTCCACATAGCTCTTGCCGAGCTTGGCCAGCATCTTTTCCACGATCTCGCGGCCCAGCCCCGCGAATTGCTTGCGCGCCGCCGCCCGGTTGGCGCGGCGGATGGCGGCGCGGGCCTTGCCGGTCACCGCGAGGCCTTCCCAGGCGGCGGGCGGCGATTGTGCCTCGGAGCGGATGATGTCCACCTCGTCGCCGTTCCGCAGCACGGTGACCAGCGGGGCGTGGTTGCCATTGATCTTGGCGCCAACGCAGCTGTCGCCCACCGAGGTGTGAACGGCATAGGCGAAATCAATGGGCGTGGCGCCCTTGGGAAGCGCGATCACCTTGCCCTTGGGCGTGAAGCAGAACACCTGGTCATGGAACAGTTCGAGCTTGGTGTGCTCGAGGAACTCGCGCGGCGACTCTCCTTCCTGCAGCATCTCAACGAGGTGACGCAACCAACGGTAAGCGTTGGATTCCGCGGCTGGCGCCTTGAAGCCGTCGAGCGCCTCCTTGGCGTCCGGGGCATCCTTGTAGATGTTGTGGGCGGCCACCCCGCGCGCGGCGATTTCATGCATCAGCCGGGTGCGGAGCTGCATCTCGACGCGCATGTGATGGGGCCCGATCACCGTGGTGTGGATCGATCGGTAATCGTTCTGCTTGGGCGTCGAGATATAGTCCTTGAAGCGGCCCGGCACCGCCCGGTAGGTGCGGTGGATGATGCCCAGCGCCCGGTAGCACTGGTCAACCGTGCCGACGATGACCCGGAAGCCGAAAATGTCGGAAAGCTGGCCGAGCGAGAGAAGCTTGCGCTCCATCTTGCGGAAGATCGAATAGGGCCGTTTCTCCCGGCCATGGACCTCGGCCTTGATGCCGTTTTCGACCAGTTTCTGGGTCAGCTCCTGCTCGATCGACTTCAGGATGCCACCGCTCTCGGCATGGAGCTTCGTCAGCCGGTCGAGGATGATCTGGTAGGCCTGGGGATTGAGCACCTTGAAGGCAATGTCCTCCAGTTCGTCCCTCACCGCCTGCATGCCCATGCGCCCGGCCAGCGGGGCATAGATGTCCATGGTCTCCTGGGCGATGCGCAGCCGCTTCTCGGGTTTCACGAAGTTGAGGGTGCGCATGTTGTGCAACCGGTCAGCCAGCTTGACCAGCAGCACCCGCACATCGCGCGACATCGCCAGCAACAATTTGCGCAGGTTTTCGGCTTGCGCGGCTTCTTTCGTGACAAGATCCAGCTTGGCGATCTTGGTCAGGCCATCGACCAGCCCGGCGATCTCGTGGCCGAATTTTTCCTCGATTTCCTGGTAGGTTGCTTGCGTATCCTCAACCGTATCATGAAGCAGGGCGGCGGCGATGGTTGCCGAGTCCAGCTTCATCTCGGTTAAAATCGCAGCAACTTCAAGGGGATGGTTGAAATACGCCTCGCCCGAGGCGCGCTTCTGGTGGCCATGCGCCTTCATGGCATAGACATAGGCCCGGTTCAGCAGGTCCTCATCCGCATCGGGGTCGTAGCGGGTGACCCGTTCGACCAGCTCGTACTGACGCATCATGGCGGCAGTCTACGACAAAAACGGCCGGACTCCAGAGGGTCCGGCCGGGAAACGTCGAAAGATTCAGATGGCTTAGTAACCGTTGCGCTGGCTTCCCGGGCTTTCGGCGGGCGGCATGCCCTCAAGCCCGCGCAGCAGGTCTTCCTCGGTCATGCGCTCCATCTCCGGCTGATCGTCGGCGGTGGCGTCATTGACGATCGACATGTCGCCGGACTGCTCGATCAGCGGCACTTCATTGGCCTCCGGCTCGTCGACCTCGACATGCTTCTGCATTGAGTGGATGTATTCCTCGCGCAGGTCTTCCGGCACCAGGGTTTCCTCGGCGATCTCGCGGAGCGCCACGACCGGGTTCTTGTCGTTGTCACGGTCCACGGTGATCGGCGCACCCTGGGAGACCGCCCGGGCGCGGTGAGCAGCCAGCAACACCAGTTCGAAACGGTTCGGAAGCTTGTCGATGCAGTCTTCTACGGTGACGCGCGCCATGGGGCCCGTTTGCTCCTCTGGGATGTGATTGGGTTGGGGCGCTCATAGGCTGCTTTCGGGCCGAAATCAAGCCTTTGCCTGGCCCCGCCCCCACCCTACGGCTGCGGCTCCTTCAGAAGCTCCAGGAGCTTGCCGCGCACGCGCTCCGGGTCGACGCCCTGCTTCAGCATCTCCCTGGTCTTCAGAAGCTGCATGCTCTCTTCCATCATGTCGGCCGGGTTGAAGCTCGGCGGGAAGGAGCGCGGCGGAAAATCCCGGAAACTGGCGATGAAATCCAAGACGTCC
>DAISVW010000244.1:0-4395 GCA_036826695.1 Aestuariivirga sp. | reverse complement strand
CGGAAGGCCTCTTCGCTGGTGAGAGGATAGGTGCCGAGCCCGAGACGCGGGATGCCGCCCGGCGCGGGCATGGAGATTGCGGTCATGGAAGGCTCCTACTTGATGACCAGCACTTTTGTGCGGTCCATGGTCACCGCCACGGCGGCTACCAGAATGACGCCGAACACGATCTGCTGCGCGAAGACGGAGACGCCCATGAAGGTCATGCCGATGCGCACCACCTGGACGATCAGCGCGCCGACGAAAGTGCGCCACACCGAGCCGACGCCGCCGGTGATCGCCGTGCCGCCGACCACGATGCAGGCGATGGCGGGCAGCAGGAATTCATTGGCGAGGGTCGGCGAGCCGGAGCCGAGGCGGGCCGCCATGACCACGCCCGCCACGCCCGCCATGGTGCCGGAGAGCGTGTAGGCGGCGATCTTGATGCGGTCGACGTCGATGCCGGACGCGATCACCGCGCGCTCCTGCGCGCCGATGCCGCGCACCAGCCGGCCGAATGGTGTGAGGCCGAGCAGCAGGCTGAGAAGCACGAGGAACACCACACCCACCCAGATTTCATTAGGCACGCCGAAGCTGTCGCCCACCGCCCAGAACAGATATTTCTGGCTGAGTTCACCCGGAATATTGACGGAGCGGGTTTCGGAAAACCAGTAGCCGGCACTGAGCACCACGCCGCTCACCGCCAGCGTGGCGATGAAGGACGGAATGCGGAGCTTCGTTGATACATAGCCGCCGAGGAACCCGGCGATCACCCCACCCAGCACCGCCGCCGGAATGGCGAAAAAGCCGAGATGCGGCAGATAGACGGCAAGGATGCAACTGGTCATCGAGGCCACCGCCTGCACCGAGAGATCGATGCCGCCCATCATGATCACCAGTGTCACGCCCGAGGCCATCAGGAACAGCGTCACGGTGTCGGCCGTCACTTCCAGGAAATTGCTGGCCGACAGGAAGCTGGGATCATAAAGCCCCACCGCCAGCACCAGCCCCGCCAGCACGATCAGCGGCAGCAGGGCGTCGTATCGTTTCAGGAGATCGCTCATCTCACACCATGTGCCGCAAGAGTTCGACCTGCTGCGGCTTGGCGCCGGGCGGCGCTTCGAGCCTGGCCGTGACCTTGCCGTCGCGCATCACCAGGATGCGGCTCGACAGCCCGATCACCTCTTCCAGCGTGTCGCCGAGCAGCACGATAGCGAGGCCCTCCGCGGTCATTTCGCGGATCAGATCATAGACATCTTCCTTGGCGCCGACATCAATGCCGCGCGTCGGATGATCGAGGATGAGCACCTTGACACCGGCGATCCGCCATTTGGCCAGCACCACCTTCTGCTGGTTGCCGCCGGAGAGCGACCCCACCATCGTGGCCGAGGACGGCGTCTTGATCTTGAGGCGTCCGATCCAGTCCTGCGCCGTCTGGCGTTCCGCGCCGAAGCGGATGGCGCCCCCCGGAGAGGTGAAGCGCGGCAGCGCCGCGAGCGTCATGTTTTCAGCAACACTGAACGGCGCCACGAGGCCTTCGACCTTGCGTTCGGCCGGCAGCAGCCCGACGCCGTCCGCAGTGGCGTCATGTGCCGAATGGAAATCCACCGCCTGGCCAGCGATGCGCATGCTGCCCCGGCTCGGGCGGGCGTGGCCGGCGAGGCAGCGCGCCAGGTCCTCGCGGCCCGAGCCCACGACGCCGGCGATGCCGAGCACCTCGCCCGCGTGCAGTTCGAAGCTCACATCCGCAAAGGATCCGTCCTTGCTCAGGGCCTCGCAGGACAGCACTACTTGCGAAGATGGCATCGCCTGGCGGGCCTCGCGGTAATATTCATGGTGCAGCTGGCGGCCCACCATCAGCTGATGCAGGTCCTTGACCGTGGCGCCGGCGGCGGGCAGTTCCTTCACCACCTTGCCGTCGCGCAACACATAGACACGGTCGGAAATGCCAAGCACCTCCTCCAGCCGGTGCGAGATGAACACGAAGCTGGCACGGTCACGCAAGTCACGGATGATGCGGAACAGGAGGTCCACTTCCTTCTGTTCGAGAACCGAAGTGGGCTCGTCGAGCAGCACCGTGACGTGGCCCTTGATGCGGCTGTTGAGCGAGAGCGCCTTGGCGATTTCCACCATCTGGCGGGCCGCGAAAGACAGATCGGCGCAACGCAAGCCAGGGTCGATGTCGAGATGGACCTTCTTCAGCTCCTCGGCGGCGGCGGCCTTCATGCGCGACTTGGAGATCAATCCAAACCGCAGGAACTCCTCCTCGCGGCCGAGGAAAATGTTCTCGGCCACCGTCAGTGTCGGCAGGATCGACTGTTCCTGGAACACCATGGCGATGCCGGAATCGAAGGCCTGGCGCGGCGAGGCCACGCTCACCTTCTGGCCGTCGACATAGATTCCGCCGGAATCGGGCTGATAGACGCCGTTCAGGATCTTGAGCAGCGTCGACTTGCCAGCGCCATTCTCGCCGACGAGCCCCACCACCTCGCCGCGGTTGATGGCGAAGCTCACGTCGTCCAGCGCCTTGACGCCGGGAAACGACTTGGACACGCCGCGAATTTCCAGTACCGGTACTGTCATTTGACGACATCCAGCCGCGAACGGTCGAGCGCGAGGGCCACCGCGGCAATGATCAGCAGACCCTGCACGCCCTTCTGCACATAAGGTTCGATTCCCATCAGCACCATGCCGTTGGCCAGCACGATGACGATGAACACGCCGATCACCGAGTTGATCACCGAGCCCACCCCGCCCGAGAGCGCGGTGCCGCCCACCACCACCGCGGTGATGGCGGTGAACAGCCGGTCCTGGGCGATCAGCGCATGGCCGCGGCCGATCTGCGCCGCCGACAGCGCGCCAGCGAGGCCATAGAACATGCCGGCGATGCCGAAGATCAGGATGCGGGTGCGGTCCACCGGAATGCCGGAGTTGCGCGCCGTCTGCTCGTCGGTGCCAATCGCATAGAGCCAGCGGCCGATGCGGGTGCGCTCCTGGATCACCCAGGCCACGGCCACCGCCACTGCGGCGATCCACACCGCCGCCGGAACGTCGAACAGCCGGCCGAGCGACAGCCAGTTGCGGAAATCATTGTCGGAGACGCGCACCATCACGCCGCCCAGGATGGCGGTGGCGATGCCGATGCCGGCGAAGCCGATGCCGAGAGTGGCCATGAAGGACGGTATCTTGAGTTTCACATGGACGAGGCCGTTCAGGAGGCCGAGTGCCCCGCCCAGCAGGATCGCCACCGGCACCGACCACAGTCCGATGGCCGCGCCGGTCAGGTCATTGGCGACCAGCATGCTGGCAGCGACGGCGCATAACGCAACCGTGCCCTCGACCGAGAGGTCGATCGAGCCCATCAGGATGATGAAGGTGGCGCCCATGCAGATGACCAGCGGAATGGCCGCCGTGTTCAGCATGCGCACCGCATTGCCGAGCGAGAAGAACGAGGGGTTGATGATCCCCACGACGATGCACAGCCCGACGAGCACGGCAAGCGGCGCCCAGCGCCGCCAGTGGCCGAGGAGCCTGCCGTTCGATATGGCGACAGAGGCCAAGTCTTCCCCTCCGCTGTAACGCGAGGCCTAAAAATAGCCGGGCGCGGGGCGCCCGGCTAGTGTTCGGCGGTGAGGACCCACTCAGCCGCGGTACTGGATCTGTCCGGTCGCCTTGCCCCACAGGTCGTTGAAGTCGACCTTCGGCGGGTTGCTCTTGTAATCGGCCACATTGTCCTTGGTGACGATGATGCCGGTGCCGTAGAACTCGCGGTGCTCCTTCGGCTCCTTGGTGATGTCGATCTTGCCGGTCACATGGGCGTAGGGAATGGCCAGGCCCATGCCGCCGGTCCACAGCGGATCCCAGGCGACGGTGCCCGCGAATTCGCCAGCCTCGATCGCCGTCAGCGCGGCGTCGATGCCGTCGATACCGACCACCGGAACCTTGCCGGCGAGCCCGTTCTGGCGCAGCGCTTCGAGGGCGCCCATGCCCATGCCGTCATTGGCGGCGAACACGCCCTTGACCTGGTCGCCGAAGCGAGTGATCCACGCCTGGGTGATTTCGAAGGCCTTCTGTTCGTTCCAGTCGGCCGGCTGGAAGTCGAGCAGCGTCACCTTGCCGTTGGTCTTGGCGATGGCGTTGTCGAGGCCCAGCTTGCGCTCGATGGCCGGAACGTTGGACAGGATGCCGCCCAGCGCCACGATGCCGCCCTCGCCGCCGAAGGCCTTGAACAGCTCATTGGCGATCGCCTCGGCTGTCGGCACGCCGTCAAACGACATGTGCGCGACGTAATTGGGGTTGCGATCCCAGGGGTGGAGATCGTCCGGCTTGTTCCACTGGGTGACCACGAAGCCGCCGGCTTTTTTCACTTCCTCGACGATGACGCGGGCATCGGGCGAGTCATTGGGATCGACGTTC
>DAISVW010000243.1:0-4407 GCA_036826695.1 Aestuariivirga sp. | reverse complement strand
TTCTTCACCGCCTCCCAGGGAAGATGGTGCAGAAGCTTGGCGTTGAGTTGCGAAAGCTCCGCCTCGTCGAAGCGGGCGGGCGCGCGGGAAAGCTTGTCGAGCGCAAAGCCGTCTACCAGTTCTTTATAATCCGTACACGGATGGATATTGTCTGACGTGCCAAGCAGTGCCGCGAGGCTCGCCACCGCCATGGGCTCGAGCCCTGACTCCCGCATGCCGGCCACCGAAAGGGAACCCAAACGCTTCGACAGGCCCTTGCCATCCGCGCCGGTGAGCAGGCTGTGATGGGCATAATTCGGCGGCGTTCCGCCCAGCGCCTCGGTGATTTCGATCTGTACGGCGGAGTTCACCACATGGTCTTCGCCTCGGATCACATGGGTGATTCCAAAATCAATATCGTCGATCACCGAGGGCAGCGTGTAGAGATAGCTCCCGTCTTCACGCACCAGCACGGGGTCCGAAAGTCCCGCGGTATCGATGTGCTGAGGCCCGCGGATCAGGTCGGTCCAGGCCACGTGGCGGCCGTCGCGCCGGAAGCGCCAGTGCGGCTTGCGGCCCTCCGCCGTCAGCTTTTCGATCTCCGCCGGGCGCAGCCGGAGGGCAGCGCGGTCATAGACCGGTGGCGCGCCACGGGCCAGCTGACGCTTGCGGCGGCGGTCGAGCTCGTCCGCCGTTTCGAAACAGGGGTAGAGCCGGCCAGCCGCCTTGAGCTGGTCCGCCACTTCATCATAACGGGCGAAGCGCTTGGACTGCCATTCGACGCGCCCCGGCCTGATGCCGAGCCAGGCCAGATCGGCGGCGATACCCTCGGCGAATTCGCGCGTGGACCGCGCCACGTCGGTATCGTCATAACGCAGGATGAACTGCCCGCCGGACTTCTGCGCGAACAGCCAGTTCAGAATCGCCGTGCGCGCATTGCCGATATGAATGCGCCCGGTGGGCGACGGCGCGAAACGGACGGCCGTCATATCAGCGGCCGTCGCGGAAGGCGTTGGTGATCGGGTAGCGGCGGTCGCGGCCGAAATTCCGTCTGGTGATCTTGACGCCCGGCGCCGCCTGCCGG
The DNA here is from genome assembly GCA_036826695.1 of Aestuariivirga sp. Taxonomy (GTDB): domain Bacteria; phylum Pseudomonadota; class Alphaproteobacteria; order Rhizobiales; family Aestuariivirgaceae; genus Aestuariivirga. Next base: position 3,344 of record DAISVW010000243.1, on the reverse strand, counting down.
CGCTTGTATTCAGCCACATAAAGCATGTGCTGCACGCGCCGCACGAGGGCCTCGTCGTAGCCGGTGGCCGCGACGATTTCGGATACCGGCATCTCGCGTTCGACCAGCCCTTCGAGGATGGCGTCCAGCACCTCATAGGGCGGCAGCGAATCCTGATCCTTCTGGTTCTCGCGCAGTTCGGCGGTGGGGGCCTTTGTGATGATTCGTTCGGGGATCACCCGGCCAAGCCCGTTGCGCCAGGTGGCCAGCCGGTAGACTTCGGTCTTGTAAACGTCCTTGATTGGATTGAAGCCGCCGTTCATGTCGCCATAGAGTGTCGCATAGCCCACCGACATTTCGGACTTGTTGCCGGTAGTCAGCACCATGGCGCCGAACTTGTTGGAGACCGCCATCAGGATCGCCCCGCGGGTGCGCGACTGCAGGTTCTCTTCGGTGATGCCCGGCGGCGTTCCTTTGAAAAGTGGTTCCAGTGCCGTGAGGAAGCCTTCGACAGGCTGCCTGATCGGGACGACGTCATAGCGCACGCCGAGCAGGCCCGCGCATTGCTCGGCGTCCACCAGGCTGTCGCGGCTCGTGTAGGCGTAGGGCAGCATCAGGCAGTGGACCTTGTCCTTGCCCAGCGCATCGACCGCCATTGCGGCGACCACGGCGGAGTCGATGCCGCCGGAGAGACCCAGCACCACGCCGGGAAAGCGGTTCTTCAGCACATAGTCGCGCAGGCCCAGCACGCAGGCCTGCCATGTTTCCTCTTCGTTTTCGGGAAGTCCCACGATTTCCCCGGGCAGGCAGTGCCAGCCATCAGGGCCGCGCCGCCATTCGGTGAGCGCGATCTCCTCCGCAAACATCGGCAGCTGCCAGGCGAGCGAGCGGTCGGCGTTCAGCACGAAGGACGCGCCGTCGAACACAAGTTCGTCCTGGCCGCCCACCTGGGTGAGATAGACCATCGGCAGCCCGGTCTCGGTGACCCGCGCCACCACGAGGTTGAGGCGCACGTCGTCCTTGTTGCGCTCGAAGGGTGAGCCGTTCGGCACCAGCAGGATTTCAGCCCCGGTCTCGGCCAGCGTCTCGCAGGTCTCCTCGGTCCAGATGTCCTCGCAGATCGGCACGCCGAGCCTTACGCCCTTGAAGGCGATGGGGCCGGGGGCAGGGCCGGGGTCGAACACCCGCTTCTCGTCGAACACGCCGTAGTTGGGGAGATCGAATTTGTGCCGCAGCGTCTCGATCCGGCCATTGGCGAGCAGCGCAACCGAATTGTGCAGCTTGCCGTTCTCGCGCCACGGCAGGCCGATCAGCACGGCGGGGCCGGATGCGGTATCCTTCGCCAGATCCTCCACGGCCTGACGGCAGGCCTCGACGAAGGACGGCCGCAGCACCAGGTCCTCCGGCGGATAGCCGCAGATGAACAGCTCGGGAAAAAGAATGAGATCGGCGTCGGTGGCTTCGCGGATCACCTCGCGGGCCCGTGCGAGATTGGCGCTGATCGCTCCCAGCGTGGGGTTCACCTGGGCAAGCGCGATGATGAGTCTCTCGGTCATGCGCGCGGTCTTAGCGGATCGGGCACGGCGCTTCAATTGCGCGCCGTTGACGGGCCATCGTCGATGGGGGAAGAAGTCGCCCATGATCCTCAAGAGCCTGCTCGATGTCCGGCCTGCGGATGACAAGGCGCTGCTGGCCTCTGGCCGGGGCGATCTCTCCTATGGGCTGTTCGCCGAGCTGGCGGGAGAAACGGCGCGGGCGTTGCGCGCCCTCGGCCTTGCCCGCAACGACCGGCTGGCCATCGTCCTGCCGAACGGGCCGGACATGGCGGCGGCGTTCGTGGCCGTGGCCTCGGCAGTGACGGCAGCCCCGCTCAACCCCGCCTATCGCGAGGATGAGTTCCACTTCTACATGGACGACCTGCGCGCCAGGGCTCTCCTGGTTGAGGAGGGCAGCGCCTCGCCCGCCATCGCTGCCGCGCGGCGCCTGGGGATTCCGGTCTTCGCCCTGAAACCGGCCCGCGAGGCCGGGGCCTTCACGATCTCCGGTGAAGCGGTGGGCCCCGCTGTGCGTGAAGATCTGGCGGAGGGACCGGATGTGGCGCTGGTGCTGCACACCTCGGGCACCACCTCGCGACCCAAGATCGTGCCGCTGACCCACGCCAATCTGCTGGCTTCGGCCGGCAACATCCGCCGCACGCTGCGGCTCAGCGAACAGGACCGCTGCCTCAACGTGATGCCGCTGTTTCACATTCACGGGCTGGTGGCGGCGATCCTCGCCAGTCTGAGCGCGGGAGGTTCGATCCACGCCACGCCCGGTTTCAACGCACTTCAGTTCTTCGGCCAGATGGCTGAGGCGAGGCCCAGCTGGTACACGGCGGTGCCGACCATGCATCAGGCGATCCTCGGCCGCGCCGGGCGAAACCGCGAGGTCATCGCCGCCAATCCGTTGCGGCTCATCCGGTCGAGTTCCGCCTCGCTGCCGGCGCCGGTGTTCCACGCGCTCGAAGAGGCCTTCGGCTGTCCGGTGATCGAGGCCTATGCGATGACCGAGAACGCCCACCAGATGACCTCCAATCAATTGCCGCCCGGCAAACGCAAGCCGGGCCTCGTCGGCTGCGCGGCGGGCCCCGAGGTGGCGGTGATGTCGCCGGATGGCCGGTTGCTTGGCCCCGGCGAAGAGGGTGAAGTGGTGACCCGCGGTCCCAATGTCACGCCGGGCTATGAGAATAACCTCGCCGCCAATGAGTCCGCTTTCGCCTTCGGCTGGTTCCATACCGGCGATCAGGGCTTCATGGACGGGGACGGGTTCCTGAAGATCACGGGGAGGCTGAAGGAAATCATCAATCGCGGCGGTGAGAAGGTGGCGCCCATGGAGGTCGATGAGGTGCTCATGGCCCATGAAGCAGTTGACCAGGCGGTGGCCTTCGCCATGCCGCATGACATGCTGGGCGAGGAGGTGGCCGCCGCCGTCGTGTTGCGTGAGGGCAAGACGGCGAGTGAGCGTGAACTGAAGGATTTCGCCGCCCGGAAGCTGGCCGCCTTCAAGGTGCCGAAGCGAATCGTCATCCTGGAGGAAATCCCCAAGGGCGCCACCGGCAAGCTGCAGCGCATCGGCCTCGCGCAGAAGCTGGGGCTGGCATGACCCGCATCTGCGTTTTCGGAGCTGGGGCGATTGGCGGCTATGTGGGAGCGAGGCTGGCGCTGGCGGGAGAGGCCGAGGTTTCGCTGGTGGCGCGCGGGGCACATCTGGCGGTGATGCGTGAGAAGGGACTCACACTCAAACAGGGCTGTGAAACGAAACTGGTTCGCCCGCGGGTGACTGACAATCCGCCGTAACTCGGCCCGCAGGATTTCGTGATCCTCACC
>DAISVW010000242.1:0-4421 GCA_036826695.1 Aestuariivirga sp. | reverse complement strand
CCTCGCGCGGGCCGCCGGCGACGGCGTGGAAAAGGTTCATGACGCTCGACGCCGACATGAAAAGCGAAATGAAGAAGGGGAAGTCGCCGCTCTGCGGCCCGTCGCTCCAGCACGCGCCGATGCGAAGGCTGTCGTACATGGCCACCGCCCCGACGAACAGGAACAGGATCGCGACGAGGATTTCCATGCTGCGTTGGGACATCTGCGCCTACCGCTGAGGGTGGTGACGGACGAGAAACAAGCAGCGTCCCGGCGCCGGCCGAAGCGGCGCCGGGAGAGGCGATGTCAGAGGCCGCGGGTCACTTCTTGACGAGACCGGCGTCGGTCATCAGCGTCCTGTGCAGTTCCTCGGTTGTGCCGAGCCAGGCGACGAATTCCTCGCCGGTGAGCGCGGTGGTGTTGAAGGCGCCCTTGGCGATGAACTCCTTCCACTCCGGCGTCTCGCGAACCTTGTCGAGCACCGAGATGTAATAATCGACCGCCTCCTTGGGCGCGTCCGGCACCGTGAAGATGCCGCGCAGCATCAGATAGGTGAAATCGATGCCGGCTTCCTTGCAGGTCGGAATGTCGGACCAGGCCATCGTCTCGGTGACCTTGTCCTTATAGTCCATCCGCACCTCGCCGAAGACGCACAGCGGCTTGAGCGCGCCGGACTTCCAGTGCGAGACCGCCTCGATGGGGTTGTTCACCGTCGAGTTCACATGCTTGCCGACGAGCTGCGTCGCCACCTCGCCGCCGCCCTTGTAGGGCACATAGCCGATCTTGGCGCCCGCCGCCTTTTCAACGGCGACCGTGATGATCTGGTCTTCCGACTTCGAGCCGGTGCCGCCCATCTTGGTGCCGCCGTCGCCGGAGGCCTTCACAGCCTCCAGATAGCCCTTGGCGTCGTTCACCGGCGCGTCGGCCGGAACCCAGAGGACGAACTCGTCGAGCGCCAGCATCTTCACCGGCGTCAGGTCCTTCCAGTTGAAGGGAATGCCGGTGGCGAGCGGGGTGGTGAACAGGTTGGACAGCGTGATGACGATCTTGTGGGGATCGCCCGCCGAGCCCTTCACGTCGAGGAAGCCTTCGGCCCCCGCGCCGCCACCCTTGTTCACGACGACGAGCGGTTGCTCCATCAGATTGTGCTTCTGGATGATGCCCTGGATCATGCGGGCCATCTGGTCCGCGCCGCCGCCGGTTCCGGCCGGGACGACAAACTCGACCGACTTTGTCGGCTTCCACTCGGCCAGCGCATCGCCGATCATGGTGAACGTCACTGCCGCGGCGCTGACTGCGCCCAGCATCATCGCCGTCGCTTTACGAAAGTAGCTCATGTTTCCTCCTGACTGCCTATGCTGGGTACATTGCCCGGCATTCGTATCGTTTGGCCACGTCATCCCCCCCGGCCTGGCAGGCTTCCCCCGAGGGTTGCTGGCGAAGCAGGCGCGGGACTATCGCCGATCGGATCCCGCCTCAGTTCATGCTGCGGGACGAACCGCGAAACTAGAAATCGATAGCCGAAACGAGTAACTGGGATACCAAATACCAAGGGCTACAGCTTCACGCAAGACAGCTACGGGCGGCCGAAGGCTTGCGGTTGATGGCGCGGTGACACATTCCGTATTGCGGAAACCTGTCCCGCGCATACCGTATCGCGGAATTGCGTTTCGCCATTTCGCTCTGGCTCGGCTACCAGCGAGTAAGCGAGATGCGAAAGAGCGCTCGACCGGACCCCTGAAGCGATGAGGACCACGCCCATGAAGACCGGCTACACCGGATTGTTCATTCCCGGCCCGACGAACATGCCCTTCCGCGTGCGCCAGGCGATGGACATCGCGCTCGAGGACCAGCGCGCCCCGGATTTTCCCAAGTTCACCCTGCCGCTCTATGCCGACCTGAAGAAGGTGTTCAAGACAAAGGCGGGCGCGGTCATCATCTATCCGGGGTCCGGCACGGCGGGCTGGGAAGCGGCGATCACCAACACGCTGTCGCCCGGCGACAAGGTGCTGTGCTCGGTGTTCGGACAATTCTCGCATCTGTGGGCGGACATGTGCCGCCGCCACGGCCTTGAGACGCAGGCCCTCGATGTGGAATGGGGCAAGGGCGTTCCGGCCGAGGAGTACGAGCGCATCCTCAAGGCCGACACGAAGCACGAGATCAAGGCGGTGCTCGCCTGCCAGAACGAGACGGCGACGGGCGTCACCTCCGACATCGCCTCGGTGCGCCGCGCGCTCGACGCGGCCACGCATCCGGCGCTGCTGTTCGTGGATGGCGTGTCGTCGGTCGCCTCCATCGACTTCCGCATGGACGAGTGGGGCGTGGACGTGGTCGTTTCCGGCTCGCAGAAGGGCTTCATGCTGCCGACCGGGCTTGCCATCATCTGCGTCAGCCCGAAGGCCATCGAGGCCACCAAGACCTCGAAGTTCCCGCGCACCTTCCTGGCGTTCGAGGACATGCTGAACACCAACAAGGACGGCTTCTTCCCCTACACGCCGGCCACCACGCTGATCCGCGGCCTGCGCGCCTCGGTGGACATGCTGCTGGAGGAGGGCCTCGACAACGTGTTCGCCCGCCATAACCGGCTCGCCGAAGGCGTGCGCCAGGCGGTGAAGGCGTGGGGCCTGAAGCTGTGCGCGGCGGAGCCGAGGTGGCACTCCGACACCGTGTCGGCGATCTACGTGCCGGAAGGCGTCAACAGCGCGGATGTCGTGAAGCACGCCTACGAGCGCTACAACATGTCGCTCGGCGTCGGCCTGTCGAAGGTTGCAGGCAAGGTGTTCCGCATCGGCCACCTCGGCTGGCTGAACGAGATCATGGTGCTGCAGGCGCTGGCGGGGGCCGAGATGGCGCTCAAGGACGCCGGCGCCAGGATCGTCGCCGGGTCGGGCGTCGGCGCGGCCGAGGAGTATTACCGCTCCACCTGGACCTCGGCGCAGCGGCAGGCGGCCGAGTAAGCCATCCATCCTGCGCGGCCGGGCGGCGACGCCCGGCCGTTTTGCGTTCGGTGGCGCGGCCGCGGTGTCATCGAACCGTCGCGGCCGGGCAGCATGAGGGAACGGACATGAAGGTATGCGTCTACGGCGCCGGCGCGATCGGCGGTTATCTGGCGGTGGGGCTCGCCTCGGCGCCGGGCGTCGAGCTTTCGGTGGTGGCGCGCGGCGCGCACCTTGAAGCGATACGCAGCGACGGGCTCAAGCTGCTGATCGGCGGCGAGGAGAAGGTGGCGAAGGTCAACGCCAGCGCTAAGCCCGCCGATCTCGGGCCGCAGGACTACGTGATCATCGGCCTCAAGGCGCACCAGAGCTGGGAGACCGCCGGCGATCTCGCCCCGCTGTTCCACGATACGACCGCCGTCGTCACCTGCCAGAACGGCGTGCCGTGGTGGTACTTCCACAAGCTGAAGGGTCCCTTCGAGGGCAAGCGGCTCAACTCGGTCGACCCCGACGACCGGCAGTGGTCGCTGATCGGCCCGCAGCGGGTGATCGGCGCGGTGGTGTATCCCGCCACAGAGATCGTCGCGCCCGGCGTCGTCAAGCACGTCTATGGCGACAAGTTCGCGCTCGGCGAGCCCGACGGCTCCTCCTCGGAACGGATCTTCCGCATCAGCCGCGCCATGGAGCAGGGCGGCTTCAAGGCGCCGATCCTCGATGACGTCCGCTCGGAGATCTGGCTGAAGCTGTGGGGCAACCTCAGCTTCAATCCGATCAGCGCGCTCACCCGCGGCACGCTGGACGTGATCGCCACGAACCCCGGCACGCGCGCTGTCGCGCGGGCCATGATGGCGGAGGCGCAGACCATCGCCGAACGGCTCGGCGCGAAGATGCGCGTCGATATCGAGCGGCGCATCGACGGCGCGGCGAAGGTCGGCGCGCACCGCACCTCGATGTTGCAGGACCTCGAAGCCGGCAAGGCGATGGAGATCGACGCCATCGTCACCGCGGTCCAGGAGATGGGCCGGATCACCGGCGTGGCCACGCCCGCCATCGACACGGTGCTCGCGCTGGTCCAGCAGCTTGGCGTCTCCCAGGGGCTCTATGCCTATCCGAAGGATTACCCGGCGCGGGCGACCGCCGCCAGCGCCTGAGCTTCCGCCGGTTCCCGATCACCCGCCGGCGATGCGCGGCAAGAGATACACCTCGGCGTCGTCGGCGACAGGCTGGTTCGCAGAACAGTTATCTGGTGTTCCCGGTAGCTAGCTCTGCCACAGACAAGAGCTGAGCGGCAATCATCGCTTCAAGCATCTTCTCTAGCTCAGTTACGTTGACTCGCCCATCTTCAGCAGCTTTATCCGCATGTTCGAGGGCATCGTAATAAGGGCTCCGGTTGGCAATGATCTGCTCCGGAATAGTCCGCGCTCCTGGCAACAACATACGCGTGGCGATGCTAAGTACCATATAGGCAGTCGCTCTAGAAGTTCGACCATTACCATCCGTGAAAGG
>DAISVW010000241.1:0-4424 GCA_036826695.1 Aestuariivirga sp. | reverse complement strand
CGCCGCCTCGATCCTGCAGATGGCGCTGGGCCGGGTAGGCGGCCTGATGGAGGCCAAGAAGATCGCCGGCATGGCGGAAACCTATTACGCGCAGATCGCGCCGCATCTTTATGCGGGTCCGGTGGAGGGGGCCGCCAACATTCATTACGCCGCCTCGCTGCCGAATTTCCTCATCCTCGAATCGATCGAGGAATGGGGCGGCTTCCATTCGCAGATCATGAAGAAGCCGATCCTCTGGCTGGACGGTTATGTGATCCCGCCCGGCGAACCGGGGCTTGGCATCGAGCTCAATGAGGAGGTGGCTGAAGCCCATCCCTACACCGGCGCCAACCTCCACCTCGAAATGACCAACCGTCCGCTGCGCAAGGAAGAATAGATCATGCATTACGGTTACATCGGGCTTGGCAATCTGGGCGGACACCTGGCGCAGTCGCTGGTGAAGAAGGGCTACAAGGTCACCGTCTTTGACCTCGACCCTGCGCTTGCCCGGCGCCATCTGAAGGATGGTGCGGCCTGGGCCGCCTCACCGGCTGAGCTGGCGTCAAAGGTCGATGCGGTCTTCACGTGCCTGCCGTCGCCAGCCGTATCGGAGAAGGTACTGTCGGAGATTCTGACCAAGCTCAAACCTGGTTCAAGCTGGATCGAGAATTCCACCAATGGCCGCGATGAGATGCAGCGCCTTGCCGCCATGGCAGAGGCCAAAGGCGTCAGGGTGCTCGAAGCGCCGGTGACGGGCGGCGTGCATCTTGCGGCGCGCGGCGAGATCACCGTGCTGGTGGGCGGCGACAAGGCGGTGTTTGAACTTCACAAGCCGGCGCTGGAAACCATCGGAAAGAAGATTTTCCATATGGGGCCCATTGGCTACGCGGCGGTGATCAAGGTGATCACCAACATGCTGGCCTTCATCCATCTGGTGGCCGATGCCGAGGCCCTCATGCTGGCAAAGCGCGGCGGGCTCGATCTTGGCCAGGCCTGGCAGGCGATCACCGCGTCGTCCGGCACCAGCTTCGTGCATGAGACGGAGGGTCAGCTCATCCTCAACGGCAGCTATGACATCGCCTTCACCATGGACCTGGCGCTGAAGGACCTGGGCTTCGCCATGAATTTCGGCAAGGAATTCGGCGTGCCGCGCGATCTGGCGTCCATGACCCAGCAGACCTTCATGAAAGGAAAGGCGGCCTATGGCGGGTCCGCGCAATCGACCCAGATCGCCAAGCTGCTTGAGGACGTGCTCAACACAGACCTGCGAGCACCGGGCTTTCCGTCCCGGCTGGAGTAGTCGTCAATACCGCTTGATTGTGATCTGTTCGCTGACACGGAGTTCGTCGCTCTCGCGCGCGTGCCTGGAAGTGGGGCGGTCCCCGCAAGAGACCGCCCCTATATCTTTGCTCAATCTTCCGAAATGAAGCGGTGAACCACGGCGCCGATCACTGCGCCCACGATGGGCGCGAGCCAGAACAGCCACAATTGCTGGATCGCCCAGCCGCCGGCGAAGAGCGCCACGCCGGTGGAGCGTGCCGGGTTGACCGAAGTATTGGTCACTGGGATGGAGATCAGATGGATGAGGGTCAGCGCCAGCCCGATGGCCAGAGGCGCGAAACCCGCCGGCGCGTTCTTGTGGGTGACGCCGAGGATCACGACCAGGAACATGGCGGTCATCACCACTTCGCAGACGAGCGCGGCGGTCAGCGAATAGCCGCCCGGCGAGTGCTCGCCATAGCCGTTGGAGGCAAAGCCGCCAGCGGTCGAGAAATCCGCCTTGCCGCTGGCGATCAGGAAGAGCACGAAGGCTCCGAGCAGGCCACCGAGCACCTGGGCGATGATATAGCCCGGCACGGTTCCCCAACCGACGCGGCCTGCGGCGGCCAGCCCCAGGGTCACAGCCGGGTTGAAATGCGCGCCCGAGACATGCCCGACGGCATAGGCCATGGTCAGCACGGTGAGCCCGAATGCCAGTGACACGCCCAAGAACCCAATGCCAAGGTCTGGAAAGCCTGCGGCCAGCACGGCTGCGCCGCAGCCGCCCAACACCAGCCAAAATGTGCCGAAGAACTCAGCGCTCAGTTTCTTGATCATCGAATTTCCCCCTTGGTCTGGCCGCCAGAGCGGCATGGATTCGAATTAACAAATGCCCCACGGCATTGGAACCACGAGAGGATTATTTGCTCAGCCACTGTTCCGCAAGAGATTCCTCGGGCCAGAAGATTGACTTTCCGCAACAAAATCCTTATTTCAGACGGCTAAGGTGACCGGGCGTTAATGGCGCATCTAGCCCTGGTTGCGGTTTCAAGTTTGTCATCTGCCGCCAGATTGGTCTCTTCACCCAACATGAACTTCTCCGAGCTCGGACTGAGCCCAAGAACCCTCGAGGCAGTTATCGCCGCGGGGTATCTGACACCCACACCCATCCAGGCCGAGGCAATTCCGCCCGCCCTGCAACGCCGCGACGTCATGGGTCTCGCCCAGCCCGGCTCCGGCAAGACGGCGGCCTTCGTGCTGCCAATGCTTTCGCTTCTCGAAAAGGGCAGGGCCCGGGCGCGCATGCCGCGGACCCTGATTCTGGAACCCACCCGCGAACTGGCCGATCAGGTGCGCGAGGCCTTCGAAACACTCGGCAAACTGCACAATCTCTCCGTGGCGCTGCTGCTCTGCGGGGTCGCCTTCGAGCCGCAGGCCCTGAAAATCGATCGCGGCGCCGATGTGGTGATCGCTACACCCGGCCGTCTGCTGGACCATTTCGAGCGCGGCAAGCTCTTGCTCAACGGCATCGACATGCTGGTCATCGATGAGGCTGACCGGATGCTGGACATGGGCTTCATCCCGGACATTGAGCGCATCTGCAAGCTGCTGCCCTTCACCCGGCAGACGCTGTTCTTCTCGGCCACCATGCCGCCGGAAATCCAGCGCCTCACCAGCGCCTTCCTGCACAATCCGGTGCGCGTGGAAGTATCGCGGCCAGCCTCCACCGCGGAGACAATCACCCAGCGGCTGGTCAAGGCCCCTCATGAAGCCAAGGCCAAACGCGAGACGCTGCGCCAGCTGCTCCGTACCCAGACGAATGTGAAGAACGCCATCATCTTCGCCAACCGCAAGACCACCGTGGCGCTGCTCGAAAAATCACTGCAGGCGCATGGCTTCAATGCCGGCGCGCTGCACGGCGACATGGACCAGTCGGCGCGGCTCAAGACGCTCGCCGGCTTCCGCAACAACGAAATCACCTATCTCATCGCCTCCGACGTGGCCGCCCGCGGACTGGACATTCCGGAAGTGAGCCACGTCTTCAACTATGATGTTCCCACCCATGCCGAGGACTATGTCCACCGCATCGGCCGCACCGGCCGCGCCGGCCGCGAGGGCCAGGCCTTCACACTGGTGACCCGCGAAGAGGCAAAATACTGGAATGCCATCGAAAGCCTGATCAAGAAGGAAGTGCCTTACTTCGAACTGAGCCCGGAGGCGCTGGCGGCAGTCGAAACGCGGGCCGCCGAGCCTGAAGGGCCGCGGCGCGAGCGGTCACCCCGGCGCGAACGCGAACCGCGCCGCGAACGCGAACCGCGCCGTGAGCGCGAGCCGCGCGCCGAAAACCGTGCCGAGGCCGCGCCCCAGCCGAAGCCCGTTCCGCAGCCCGTTCCGCAGCCCAAGCCACAAACCCGGACGCCGCGTGATTCGGGCGATGCTCCCGATAACCGTGGCTTCACAGAACAGACGGTGCCGGCGTTTCTGACGCGCAGCGTGAAAGTGGGCTAAGGCCCGCGCTTCAATGCCCCTCGAAGCTCACCAGAGTATGCACCTTGACGCCTTTGGCGCGAAGTTTCGCCGAGCCGGCTAATTCGGGAAGGTCGATGACAAAGGCGGCCGAGACCACTTCGCCGCCTGACTTCCGGATCAGATCGATGGCCGCGCCCGCCGTGCCGCCGGTGGCGATCAGATCATCGACCAGCAGCACACGATCGCCTCTCTGCACGGCGTCCGCATGGATCTCGATCGTATCGACGCCATATTCAAGCTGGTATTCCTGACCGATGACCCGCGAGGGGAGCTTGCCTTTCTTGCGGATCGGAATGAAACCGCGGCCAAGATTATGCGCCACTGCTCCGCCGAGGATGAAGCCCCGCGCCTCGATACCCGCCACATAGTCGATCTCGCCTTTGAGGAACGGCCAGGCGAGTTCATCCACCGCGGCGCGGAAACCGTGCAGGTTGGACAAAAGCGTGGTGATGTCACGGAACATGATGCCGGGCTTGGGATAATCCGGAATCGTCCTGATATATCGCTTGATGTCGAAACCATTGCGGAGATCCATGGGCATGTCTGGTTCCCTCAGGGCCATTTGACGGCTGGCGGCATGGACGACAGGATTGATTCCACGTTGCCGCCGGTCTTCAGACCGAAAATCGTTCCACGGTCATAGAGCAGGTTGTACT
>DAISVW010000240.1:0-4469 GCA_036826695.1 Aestuariivirga sp. | reverse complement strand
CCCGTAACAGACCAATTTGAACGCCAGCGGGCATCCGGATGCAAGGCCTTTGTGGACGGCCCCTAGAGGCGCTCGCCGGTCGCCGGATCGAAGAACACCGCCTGGTCGAGATCGAAGGCGAGCTTGCTCACCTGGCCGGACTGCAGCTTGGCATCGGCGCGGAGCCTGGCCACCGCCTCGCGGCCGCCGAGGAATGTGAGCACATAGGTGTCGGCGCCGGCGGGCTGCACCACTTCGATCAGGCAGTCGGCCGTGACGACGTTCCGTGACAGGCGGTCAGCCCCATCCGGATCGGTGATCGATTCAGGGCGGATGCCGAACACCAGTTTCTGGCCGTCCCGCGCGGCGAGCCGGGCGTCGCTCAGCGGCAGGATGAGCGGGGGGCCCTCGCGCCGGGCCAGTTCGATGGCGAGGTCCGGCCCACGCGCCACAACCGTGGCCTCAAGCAGGTTCATGGCCGGCGAACCCATGAAATCGGCGACAAACATGTTGGCGGGCGTCTTGTAGATTTCAGCCGGCGTTCCGGCCTGTTGCAACACGCCGTCCTTCAGCACGGCGATCTTGGTGGCCAGCGTCATCGCCTCGATCTGGTCATGCGTGACGTAGACGATGGTGGTCTTGAGGCGGGCGTGCAGGCGCTTGATTTCGGTGCGCATGTCGACGCGCAGCTTGGCATCGAGGTTGGAGAGCGGCTCGTCGAACAGGAACACCTGTGGCCGCCTGACCAGCGCCCGGCCCATGGCGACGCGCTGGCGCTGGCCGCCGGAGAGCTGCGAGGGCTTGCGGTCCAGAAGGTGGCCGATCTGCAGCATGTCGGAGACATCGCGGATGGCCTGCTCGCGCTCGGGCTTCGCCACGCCGCGCATTTCCATGCCGAAGCCGATGTTCTCGGCCACCGTCATGTTGGGGTAGAGCGCGTAGGACTGGAATACCATGGCGATGTCGCGCTGCGAGGGGTGAAGGTCATTGACCCGACGGCCATTGATGCGGATTTCACCCGAAGTGATCGATTCGAGACCGGCGATGGTGTTGAGCAGGGTCGATTTTCCGCAGCCCGATGGCCCCACCAGCACCAGGAAGCCGCCTTCCTCGATGTCGAGCGTGATGCCCTTCAGCACGTCCACTGACCCGAACTTCTTTTCCAGCTTGTCGATTTCAAGAAAGGCCATGCGCTAACCCTTGACCGAGCCCGCCATCAGGCCGCGCACGAAATAGCGGCCCGACACGATGTAGACGATGAGCGTGGGCAGCGCCGCGAGCACGGCGCCGGCGAAATGCACGTTGTATTCCTTGACGCCGGTCGATGAATTCACGAGGTTGTTGAGCGCCACCGTCATCGGCATCGAATCGGCGTCTGAGAACGACACGCCGAACAGGAAGTCGTTCCAGATGTTGGTGAACTGCCAGATCACCGTGACGATGATGATGGGCCCCGAACTGGGCAGCAGGATGCGGCGGAAGATCTGCCAGAAGCCCGCCCCGTCGATCATCGCGGCGCGGATGAGCTCGGTGGGGAAAGCCTCGTAATAATTGCGGAAGAACAGGGTGGTGAAGCCCAGCCCATAGACCACATGGATCAGGATGAGGCCCGGCAGCGTGCCGGCGAGGCCCAGAAGCCCGAGGATGCGGGCGGCGGGAATGAGTGCAATCTGGAACGGGATGAAGCAGGCGAACAGCATCAGCGCGAAGATGATGTTGTCGCCCGGAAAGCGCCATTTGGTGAGCACATAACCGTTGAGCGCGCCGAGCAAGGTGGAGATCGCCACGGCGGGCAAGACCATCATCAGCGAATTGGCAAAATAGGGCTTGAGGCCGGTGGGCTGCACGCCGATCTGGGCTGTGGACCAGGCGCTGCCCCAGGGCTCCAGCGTGAACAGCAGCGGGAGCGAGAGCATGCGGCCCTGCTGGATTTCGGTGAGCGGCTTCACCGAATTCACCAGCATCACGTAGAGCGGCAGAAGGTAGTAGACGGCGAACAGGATCAGCAGCGCATAGATCGCGGCGCGCGCGAAGGCGCCGGTGCGCACCGCGGTGTCCTGGGCGCCGCCGCTCACTTGCGGTTCCCCGCGGCGAGCTCGGAATAGAGATAGGGCACGATGATGGCGGCGATCATCATCATCATGACGATGGCGGAGGCGGCGCCCATGCCCATTTCATTGCGCGTGAAGGTGAAGTTCTGCATGAACAGGGCGGGCGTCCAGGTGGCGGTGCCGGGGCCGCCGCTGGTCATCGCCACGACGAGGTCATAGGACTTGATGGCGAGGTGGGCCAGCACCACGAAGGCCGAGAGGAACACCGGGCGCATCATGGGTATGATGATGCGGCGGTAGCGCGTCCAGTTGGAGGCGCCGTCGATCTGGGCGGCCTTGACGATCTCATTGTCGACGCCGCGCAGGCCGGCGAGGAACATGGCCATGACGAAGCCCGAGGACTGCCAGACGGCGGCGATGACGATCGTATAGATCGCCATCTTGCCGTCCTTGATCCAGCGGAAGGAGAACCATTCGAAGCCCCAGGAATGCATGACCTGCTGCAGCCCGATGCCAGGGTCGAGAAACCATTTCCAGGCAACGCCGGTGACGATGAAGGACAACGCCATGGGATAGAGATAGATGGGGCGCAGCACGCCCTCGCCCCTGATCTTCTGGTCGAGCAAAATGGCGAGGCCGAGACCGATGGCGCTGCTCACCACGATGTAGAGGGTAGCGAAGATCGCCAGGTTCTTGAGCGAGGTGATCCAGTTCGGGTGGTTGAACAGGCGCACGTAATTGTTGAGGCCGACCCAGCTTGAAAGATCGGGCAGGATTTTCGATCCGGTGAGCGAGAGAAGCCCGGTGAACAGGATGAAGCCGTAGACGAACACCAGAATGAGCGCGAAGCTCGGCGCCAGCACGAGGCGCGGCAGCCAAGCCTGGAGCGTGGCGCGCGGAGCGGCAAGGGCGTTCACGGGGCGTTGGTCCTCTGGGCCGGCTGGCTTGAGAAATGGAAAGGGCCCCGGCTGGTGCCGGGGCCCTCGTGACGTATCAGCCCTTGGCGGCCGCGACGGCCTCGGCCAGCGCGGCAGCGGCGGCGGCGGAGTCTATCTCGCCGTTGAAGTGGCGGGTGACCACGTCATAGACGGCGTTCTTGACGGCGGCCGGCGCGGCATGGCCATGCGCCATGGAGCCCAGCAGCGTACCCTTGGTGTTGGCTTCCGCGAGATCCGCCATGCCCTTCTTGCCGCAATCGTCGAAAGCGTCATTCGGCACGTCGGTGCGGGCGGGAACCGAACCCTTCACCACGTTGAAGGCCGACTGGAAAGTCGGATTCTCGATGGCCGAGGCCATGAGCAGCTGGGCCTTCTGCTGGCCTTCGCCGACCTTGAACATCATGAACTGGTCGGAGTTGAAGGTCACCGCGCCCTGGGTGCCGGGGAAGCGGATGCAGACGAAATCCACGCCCGGCTTCTTGCCGGCCTTGAGGAATTCGCCCTTGGCCCAGTCGCCCATCATCTGCATGCCGCCCTTGCCTTCGATGACCATGGCGGAAGCGAGATTCCAGTCGCGGCCGGAGAAGTTGTCATCCACATAGCTGCGCAGCTTGGCCATGCGGTTGAACACTTCGACCATCTTGTCGCCCGAGAGCGCCGCCGGGTCGAGGTCAATCATCGAGGCCTTGTAGAAGTCCGGGCCCATGGACAGGACCACAGCGTCGAACATGGTGGCCTCCTGCCAGGCCTGGCCGCCGTGCGCCAGCGGGGTGATGCCGTTGGCTTTCATCTTGTCGAGCACCGCGACCATCTCTTCCCAGGTCTCGGGCGCCTTGCCGCCAGCGGCGTCGAGCGCCGCCTTGTTGATCCACACCCAGTTGGTGGAGTGGACATTGACCGGCGCGGCGATCCACTTGCCGTCATATTTCGAGAAGTTCTGCAGTGCGGTGGGGATCACCTTGTCCCAGCCTTCGGCGGCGGCCACTTCATTGAGGTCGCCCAGCGCACCCTGCTTGGCCCAGTCGGTGATGTCGAAACCGAGGCCCTGCACGGCGGTGGGCGCGTTGCCGGCGGTAACGCGCGCGCGCAGCGCCGTCATCGCGGCCTCGCCGCCGCCGCCGGCCACCGGCATGTCCTTCCAGACCACGCCCTTCGACTCGAGGTCCTTCTTCAGAACGTCGAGCGCCGCGGCCTCGCCGCCGGACGTCCACCAGTGCAGCACTTCAACTTCGTCGGCATGCGCCATGGCGGTCAATCCGACCACCGCAGCCGTCGTCAGCAAAAACTTGCGCAACATGTTCTCCTCCCTTGGTTGCATCAAAAAAGCCAGTTAACGCATCGATTAAGTAACCAGCTCGTTACGACTGTACAGGTTTGCAGGCCGTCTCGCAACGGGGATTTCGGAGGTTCAGAAGGACGGCGGCCGCGTGGGGCGGGAATGGGGAAGGGGATAAAGAAGCAGCCGCCCGGGCGCGGCGCGCGGCCCCGCCCCGGGCCACCC
>DAISVW010000239.1:0-4477 GCA_036826695.1 Aestuariivirga sp. | reverse complement strand
TCATCGGCACCGAGCGCCACGAGAGCCGCCGCATCGACAACCAGCTGCGCGGCCGCTCCGGACGCCAGGGCGACCCCGGCCGCTCGCTGTTCTATCTCTCGCTCGAGGACGACCTGATGCGCATCTTCGGGTCCGAACGTCTGAACACCATGCTGACGATCAGCGGCCTCAAGGAAGGCGAGGCGATCGTGCATCCGTGGATCAACAAGGCGCTCGAGAAGGCCCAGCAGAAGGTCGAGGCGCGCAACTTCGACATCCGCAAGAACCTGCTCAAGTTCGACAACGTGATGAACGACCAGCGCAAGGTGATCTTCGACCAGCGCATCGGCATCATGAACGGCGAGGAGGTGTCGGAGACCATCGACGACATGCGCCACACCACCGTTGACGACCTCGTGAAGCGGCACATTCCGCCGGGCTCCTATGCCGAACAGTGGGATGCCGTGGGCTTGCGCGAGCGGCTGCGCGAAGTTCTGGGCCTCGATCTCCCGGCCGATCAATGGGCGAAGGAGGAAGGCATCGCGGACGAGGAAATCCTCGAGCGGGTGGAGCAGGCGGCGGACAAGCATTACGCCGAGAAGCGCGCCAAGTATGGCCCGGAGATCATGGGCCAGGTGGAGAAGACCTTCCTGCTCCGCACGCTGGACCAGCTGTGGCGGGATCACATCATCACGGTCGAGCAGCTGCGCCAGGTGATCCACCTGCGCGGCTATGCGCAGCGCGACCCGCTCAACGAATACAAGACCGAGGGCTACAATCTCTTCGAGAGCATGGTGAACAAGCTGCGCGAAAACGTCACCGCGCAGGTGATGCGCGTCGAGGTGCAGATGCGTGACGCCTCCGAACTCACCGAGCTGCCCGACGAGGACGATCTGCCGCCGATGGAGGCCCACCACATCGATCCCGTCACCGGCGAGGACGAACTCTCGGCTCTGGCCAGCACGCTGATGGCGGCGCGCAAGCCGGGCCCGGACCCCAAAGACCCCAAGAGCTGGGGCCGGGTCGGCCGCAACGATCCCTGCCCCTGCGGCTCCGGCAAGCGCTACAAGCACTGCCACGGGAAGTACGCCTGACGGGGCATCGTCTCACCGCGGGATGCCGGCGGGAGAAAAGACGCGGCCTGGTTGAAGATCGCCCGGCCCGGCAGTTGCCGAAGCGGAATGATCGGTGCTTATATAAATAAGTTGCAATCGATACGCGGCGGTCAGTCCTGGCCCAGTCAAACGAGAAAGGTCCGCGGTTTCTTCTGCGTGTGAGCGCGGTCATTGCCTTGCTCGTCATCGCACTGAATGCCTTTGTCGTATTCGCGCTGAACCCCCTTCAGGAGGTGGTGTTTCCCTCTTTCGCCGATATCGCGAGTCTGGTGTTTCTGCCGCATGGCCTGAAGATACTCGCAACCGTCCTCCTGCGGTTCAAGGCCGTGCCTGGGCTGGTGGCCGGTGCGGCGGTTTCGACCCCGATGATCTGGGGCATTGCCGATCCCCAACTGATCGTCATCTTGTCGCTGATCGCAGGACTGACGGCCTGGATCGTGCTCGAACTGCTGAACCGAATACAGGTCGAAGTGTTCTACAGTATTGATCAAGAAAATCTGCCCCCACTTCGGAATATTCTTGCGGCAGGACTTCTATGTTCGGTTGCAAATGGGCTTCTCATGGATGCCGCGCTCCGGGCTTACGGCTATGAAAACCAGAACTTGGCAATCCTTGCATTTGTGATAGGTGATTGCACGGGATTGGTGGTCGCGTGGGTTCTGGCCAAGGCTGGTCTGGACCTTCTGCGCAAGAAACTCAGATAAGAACAATTGGAAAGGAACATCATGCGCGAATCGATACAACTCCTGCAACGCATCCAGAATCTGCTGGACAGTATCGGTGACATGGATGAGCCGCTTGACGAAACCTCGCGCCGGATCCTTCTGCAACTGGCCGAGGCAAAGGCGGAAGGCCGCAAGCTCAGGGTGACCGACGTCGTCTCCGTCACCTCGTATGGAACGGCCCCGACCGTGCTGTTCCGGCTGAAGAAGCTGGCCGCGATGGGCTTGATAGATTCCGAACCCAGCAAGTCCGACCGGAGAGCCCGGGAATTGTCGGTAACGCCGAGAACCCAGAGAAGACTGAATTCGATCTCCGCCCAGATCCGCAGTCTGATCGAAGCGCGCTGCCCCGCGGCAGGCGCCGCCGGCGCCCGCGGCCGCCGACATCGAAACGCCGGACAGACGGCGTGTCAGATGGCTCGTCGTTTGCGCATTGGACCTGTGCGGCGCGCTGTCTGGAAAAAAGCCCCGGCTGAAACCATCCCGCTTCGGCGGCGAGGCTCGCCTTGCCCACCTCCTCAGCATCGATCTTCATACCCCCGCACGGCGCACGCCGTCGGAGACCAGGTTCGGCATGAAGGAATTCAATCAGCTACCCGGCCATTCTGGCCCCCGGCAACGGGCGAAGCTGGCGCATTTCCCCCTGGCCGCGGTTTCTGCTATTCAGGATCATCGCTCGCAGGAGAAGAGACCGATGAACAAGCCGTTGAACCTGGAAGGCGCCACCCAATGGGAACCCTCGCCAAACAATCTTGAGCCGTTCTGGATGGGCTTCACGCCCACCAGCGCCTTTAAGCAGCGGCCGCGAATGATCGCCCGCGCCAGGGACATGCATTACTATGACATGACCGGCCGGCCGATCCTCGATGGTTCGGCGGGCCTGTGGTGCTCCAACGCCGGCCACTGCCGCGAGCCCATCGTCAACGCCATCCAGAAGGCGGCGGCCGAGCTCGATTTCGCGCCCACCTTCCAGTTCGGCCACCCCAAGGTGTTCGAACTCGCCTCCAGGCTCGCCACCATGGCGCCGGGCGACCTCAACTACGCCTTCTTCTGCAACTCGGGCTCGGAAGCCGCCGACACGGCGCTGAAGATCGCGCTGGCCTATCACCGCGCCAATGGCCAGGCCAGCCGCACAAGGCTCATCGGCCGCGAGCGCGGCTACCACGGCGTCAATTTCGGCGGCATTTCGGTGGGCGGCATGGTTGCCAACCGCAAGTGGTTCGGCGCCATGCTGGCGGGCGTCGATCACCTGCCGCATACCTACAACCGCAAGGAACAGGCCTTCACCAAGGGCGAGCCGGAATGGGGCGGCCATCTGGCCGATGAGCTGGAGCGCCTGGTGGCGCTCCATGACGCCTCGACCATCGCCGCGGTGATCGTCGAGCCGATGGCCGGGTCCACCGGCGTGCTGCCGCCGCCCAAGGGCTATCTGAAGCGGCTGCGCGAGATCTGCGACAAGCACGGCATCCTGCTGATCTTCGACGAGGTGATCACCGGCTTCGGCCGGCTGGGCCACGCCTTCGCCGCCGAGCGCTTCGGCGTCACGCCGGACATTCTCACCTTCGCCAAGGGGGTCACCTCCGGCACGGTGCCGATGGGCGGCTGCATGGTGCGCCAGGGCATCTACGACAAGTTCATGAACGGGCCGGATCACGTCATCGAACTGTTCCACGGCTACACCTACACGGGCCACCCGATGGCCGCCGCGGCGGGTGTCGCGACCATGGACGTCTACCGCGACGAGCAGCTGTTCGAGAACGCCAAGAAGCTCGAGACGGTCTGGGCCGATGCCGCCTTCACGCTGAAGGGCCATCCGTTGGTCGAGGACATCCGCACGCTGGGCCTCGTCGCCGCCATCGACCTGAAGCCGGTCGAGGGCTCGCCGGGCTTGCGCGCCTACAAGGCGATGGAGAACGGCTTCCATGACGTCGGCATGATGGTCCGCATCACCGGCGACACCATCGCCCTGTCGCCGCCGCTGATGATCAACGAAAACCAGATCGACGAGATCTTCACCGACAAGATGCCGAAGATCCTCGCCTCGGTGGCCTGACCGCCCGGAGCGCGACTCACTGGGGGCCGGGGCGAAAGCGCCGGCCTTTGCTGTTGGCAGCGGCAACACAGGGCTTCCCGCCCGGCGGAAATCATGCGATTCCGTACTGGCACGCCAGGCGGCGCAACGGCTCGTGACAAGGCAGGTTTGGGAATGCAGCGGCACATGGTTCCGGTGTTGGCGGGAGTTTCGATCTTCCCGCTCGCGGCTGCCGGCATCGCGGCCTATCTGTTGGCGGCTGGCGTCACGCTGGTGGGCGCCGCCATACTCATGCTCGCATGCGGACTGATCGTTGCGGCCGCGGTGCTCATGGTCCAGCTGTCGCGCCAGGACGCGGCGCTGGAAGATCAGCGGCTGCTTCAGACCGAATTCGAGGCGGGCCTCTCGACCGCCGCCGAGCGGCTCATCGGCCTTGAGGACAAGGCCCGCAGGCCGGCCGCCGAGGCCGCCCCGCCGCGCCGCGCGTCGAGGGACGAGGCGCCGCGAGGCCGCCCCTCCGTCGCGGCACCGCCAGCCCGAACCGTGGCCGCCCCCGCGCCCCCGCCCTTACAGCCGACAGGCCGGGACGTGCTGACCCTCTGGCTCGAACCGGTCATCGAACTCGATAC
>DAISVW010000238.1:0-4479 GCA_036826695.1 Aestuariivirga sp. | reverse complement strand
GCTTTGACTGAAGGCGCACCCGCTCATAGGCGCCGGGTCCCAGCGCCTCTTCCAGCCAGGTCACATATTGCGGCAGATGCGCCCAGCGGGCGATCAGCGCCGGGGTCAGTTCGCCATGGAACTGGGTGGCGAGGATGTCACGGCCAACCGACATGATCTGCACCTCGCTCACCGGTGAGGAGGCCAGCACTTCCGCGCCGGCGGGCAGCTTGGTCACCTCGGCATGGTGCCACTGCATCATCTTGAAGGAGGCGGGAAGCCCGCGCATCATCGGGTGGCTCGCCCCCAGCGCGTTGAGCTCCACCTTGCCGAAGCCCACTTCCGGCGCGCGGGCCAGCCCTACCTCGCCGCCCAGCGCCTTGGCGAGCAGCTGCAGGCCGAGGCAAACGCCCATGAACGGGCGGTTGCGGTTGACCGTCCACTCGCGAATCGCCGCCACTTCGTGCGTCAGCCACGGGTGGGCATCGGTCTCCCACACGTCCATGGCCCCGCCCATGACCAGCAGAAACTCATAAGGGGCGAGCGCCGGTATCGCTTCACCCCTGTGCAGCATCACGCCATCGAGCGCCGCCCCCGCCTCGGCGAGGAAGCGGCCGAACAGGCCGGGAGGCTCGTCATCCATGTGCTGAAAGGCAAGGGCGCGGCTGATCACGGCGGCAATCCCGGCTGGAATTTTGAGATGGTGCACATAGGCGAATTCCCGCGAATCACAAGTCCTATCTTCGCTGATGTTGCTTTACGGGGGGATTGCGAACACACTGTTACGGCCATGACCCCCGCACGCATTCTGCTCACCGCCCTGCTGCCCTTCGCGGCCGGTTATTTCATGTCCTATCTGTTGCGGGCGGTGAATGCCGTGGTGGCGCCGGACCTGGTGCGCGATCTCGGCCTGTCGCCCGCCGAGCTGGGGCTGCTGACCGCCGCCTATCTGGGGGCCTTCGCGCTGTTCCAGCTGCCGCTCGGCGTGCTGCTGGACCGTTACGGCCCGCGCAAGGTGCAGGCGGGGTTGCTGACCATCGCCGCGCTGGGCTGCCTCGGCTTTGCCTTCGCCGGGGATTTCGCGGGGCTATTCGCGGCGCGCGCGGTGATCGGGCTCGGCTTCTCGGCGGGGCTGATGGCGAGCTACAAGTCCTCGGCCACCTGGGTGCCGCTGGAGCGGCGCTCGCTCGCCAACACCGCCATCATGTCGGTGGGAGCGCTCGGCGTCGTGGTGGCGACCGAGCCCACGGAGTATCTCGTGAGCCTGATCGGCTGGCGCGATATGTTCATCGTCTTCGCCGGGTTCATCATGCTGGCCGCGCTGTTCATCCTGCTGGCGGCGCCGCGCCAGGATACGGTCACCGCGCCCTCGCCGCTCAAGACACAGTTCGCCCAGATGCTGGCGATCCTCAAGACGCCGCTGTTCTGGCGGATCGCGCCGCTGCTGGGCCTCACCTCCGGCGTGCAGATCGGCATCCAGACGCTGTGGGCCGGCCCCTGGCTGCGCGATGTCATGGGTTTTTCGCGCGAGGAGGTGGCCCGCCATCTGCTCTTCATGGCGATTGCCTTCATGGTGGGCATTCTGTCGGTGGGTGTGATCGCTGACCGGCTGGGGCGGCGCGGCATCGGCCCGATGCAGGTGATGCTCGGTTTCAACCTGCTTTATTTCGTGGCCCAGGCCATTCTGGTGTTGCGGCTTGACGGGCTGATGTTTCCGGCCTGGCTGATGGTGGCGGCTTTCGGCCAGGTGGCGGTGCTGGCCTTCCCGTGGTTTGCCGCGCATATCGGCAAGGAGCTGGCGGGCCGCGCCAACGCCTCGATCAATTTCACCATGTTCGTTTGCGCCTTCGCCGCGCAATATCTGGTGGGCCTGATCATCGGCCTGTTTCCGGTCACCGCCACCGGCTACAGCCCGGAGGGCTACAGCTGGGCGCTGGGCTGTTTCCTCGCCGTTCAGATCGCGTCCATGATCTGGTATCTCGCGGCCTCGCCGCACAGGGAGAAGCCGCAATGACGAATCCGGTCATCGCCGAAGTCACCCGTGGCGGCATCGTCGAGAGCCGCCACCGCGGCGCTTATGCGGTGGCGGATGCGAGCGGGCATATCGTGGCCGCGGAAGGCGCGATCGCGGCGGATGTGTTTCCGCGCTCGGCGGTCAAGGCGTTCCAGTGCCTGCCGATCGTCGAAAGCGGCGCCGCTGAGCGTTTCGGCCTGACGGATGAGGAGATCGCGCTGTGCTGCGCCTCGCACAATGGCGAGCCCGCGCATCTGCGGGTGGCCCGCGCGCTGCTGGCCAAGGCCGGCAATGCCGAAGCGCTCTATGAATGCGGCGCTCACTGGCCCGCCGATGAGGCCTCGCGCTTCGCGCTGGTGAGAAGCGGCGAGGACTGTGCCGCCGTCCACAACAATTGCTCCGGCAAGCATGCCGGCATGCTGGCCCTGGCGCGGCAGCTCGGCGCCGACCCCTATGGCTATACGCGCCGCGATCATCCGGTGCAGCGGCTCATCGCCAGCACCATGGGCCGCATCTGCGATATCGACCTTGACGGCCAGCCGGTGGGTGTGGACGGCTGCTCGGTGCCGACCTGGGCCATTCCGCTCAAGAACTTGGCGATTGGATTCGCACGTTTCACGAAGCCGGATTTCGCCGCCGCCCAGCGCATCATCCGGGCGGTGCGCGTGCATCCGTTCATGGTGGCGGGAACCGGCAATTTCGACACGCTGATCATGGAGGCGGTGCCGCGTGTCTTCGTCAAGACCGGCGCTGAGGGCGTCTATTGCGGCTGCATTCCGCATGCGGGGCTCGGCATCGCGCTGAAAGTGGATGATGGCGCTGCCCGCGCCGCGGAAGTTGGCATGGCCACGGTTCTGGCGGGGCTCGACGTGTGGACGCCGGAGGAACGCGCCGCGATTTCACGCTTCCGCCACCATGAGCTCATCAACTGGCGCAAGCTTCAGGTGGGTGAACTGCGCGGCGTCGATGTGTAGGGCGGCGCTGGCCTACTCCGCCGCCTTCTGCGCATAGCCCAGCGCCAGGTTCAGCCGGTCCAGCAAGGCGAGTGCGGCATCGGGAATCACGGTTCCCGGCGGAAACACCGCGGCGGCTCCCATGTCCAGCAGCGTCTGCACGTCTTCCGGCGGAATGACGCCGCCCACCACGATCATGATGTCGGAGCGCCCGGCTGCATCGAGGGCGGCCTTGAGCAGCGGCACCAGCGTGAGATGGCCCGCGGTGAGGGTCGAGACGCCCACCGCATGCACGCCCGCCGCGGCGGCCTGGCTCGCCACCTCTTCCGGTGTCGCGAACAGCGGACCGATGGTCACCTCGAAGCCCATGTCGCTGAAGGCGGAGGCGATGACTTTCTGGCCGCGGTCATGGCCATCCTGGCCAACCTTGGCGACGAGCAGCTTCGGCGCCCGGCCATCGGCCTCGCGGAAGGCGGCCACGGCATGCTTCACCCGCTCGATCTTGTGCTGGTCCCTTGGCGTTGCGGCGTAAATGCCTTTGACCGCGCGGATCGCCGGGGTGTGGCGGCTGAACACCTGTTCCAGCGCCCATGAGATTTCGCCCACCGTGGCCTTGGCGCGCGCCGCATCGACGGCGGCGGCCAGCAGATTGCCTTCGCCGCTTTGCGCCACGCGCGCAAGGCTGGCGAGCGCCGCCTCAGTTTCTGGCTGGTTTCTTTCGGCTTTCAGGCGCTTCAGCTTGTCGATCTGCCGGGCGCGCACCACGGAGTTGTCGACCTTGAGAATGTCGATCGCCGCGTCACCCGCCACCTGATATTTGTTGACGCCGATCACCGCCTGTTCGCCGGAATCGATGCGGGCCTGGGTGCGTGCGGCGGCCTCTTCGATGCGGGCCTTGGGGATGCCGGCTTCGATCGCCCTGGCCATGCCGCCCATCGCCTCGATTTCCTCGATATGCGCCCAGGCCCTGGCGGCGAGATCGGCGGTGAGGCGCTCGACGAAATAGCTGCCACCCCACGGGTCGATGACCCGGCAAGTGCCCGCCTCCTGCTGCAGGAACAGCTGCGTGTTGCGGGCGATGCGGGCCGAGAAATCGGTGGGCAGCGCCAGCGCCTCGTCGAGCGAATTGGTGTGCAGCGATTGCGTGCCGCCTTGCGTCGCCGCCATGGCCTCGATGCAGGTGCGGGTGACGTTGTTGAACACATCCTGCGCGGCAAGGCTCCAGCCCGAGGTCTGGCAATGGGTGCGGAGCGACAGCGAGCGCTCGTCCCGGGGGCCGAAGCCGTTGATCAACCTGGCCCAGATCATCCGGGCGGCGCGCATCTTGGCCACTTCCATGAAGAAGTTCATGCCAATCGCCCAGAAGAAGGAAAGCCGCGGCGCGAACCGGTCGATGGCCAGCCCCGCATCGACCCCGGCCCGCACATATTCAAGCCCGGCGGCCAGCGTATAGGCGAGCTCCAGATCCGCGGTCGCCCCCGCCTCCTGAACCTCGGCTTCGAGCAGGACTCGCTCGACACCTTCAACCGCATC
>DAISVW010000237.1:0-4495 GCA_036826695.1 Aestuariivirga sp. | reverse complement strand
ATGCTTCCTAATCTCGACCCGGCCTGCGACAGGAATGAGGCAGCTTCTGGGCCAGCTCAAGGCTGTCACCGCGCGCCGGAACGGCAGGTCCAGGAAGTCGCGCGGCGGCTGGCCGAATTCTTCGGCGAAACGGCGACCGGAATGGACGGCTGCGGCGATTGTTCCCGGTCCGTAACAGTCTCCGGCGCGGCTGGTTGCGACACCTTGCTGCACCAGCCCCTGCCAAAGCCCGTCTTCGGACACCCTGGAGGTGACCAGAACAGCAGCAGCGGCAGCGAGCGGCGTCTCGGCGCCGCTGAACACGCAGGTCAGCAGCACATGGTCAGGGAAAATCCCGGTCACGGACTGATTGGCGATGATCTTCACGCCGAGCTTGAGGAGCCGCGCCTGGATCGCCTTCTGCTCCAGCGACGCCTTGGTGTAGGCGGACGCCACGGCGGCTGGGGTGACCAGCGTCACCCGGTAATCCTCCCTGACCAGAAGTTCGGCGAGGACGCCGCCCATGTAATAATGATCGTCATCGAACAGCACGACATCACGCGCGCCGGGCCGCCTTCCGGCCATCAGATCGTCTGGCGTCAGCACGTCGCAGGCAGCGGCAAAGGCACCTGGCGTGGCGGAGTAGCGCCCGGCGAGGTCACGCCGCCAGCTCGAACCGGTGCTCACCAGGATGTGATCGGCGCCGGTCTCGATCGCCGTTTCGGCGCTCATGTCGCTTTCGAGATAGAGCGACACATTGGTCAGCTTGTTGAGTTGCAGGAGCCGCCAGTCACGCACCCGCGCCCAGGCGGAAAGACCCGGCAGGCGGCTCTCGCGGCTGACGCGGCCGCCGGGTTCCGAGGCCTTGTCGGCGATGGTCACGCGGTAGCCGCGCTGGCCCAGCGCGCGGCCCGCTTCCAGGCCGGCGGGCCCCGCCCCGATGATCAGCACATGCCGGTCAGCCTCGCGCGGGCGGATGGTTTCCGGGTGCCAGCCGCGCCGCCATTCCTCGCCCATGGCCGGGTTCTGGGTGCAGCGGAGCGGCGTCATGGTGTAGTCATGGGTGACGCAGACATTGCAGCCGATGCATTCGCGGATGTCGTCAAGGCGGCCTTCCGCGATCTTGCGTGGCAGGAAGGGATCGGCGATCGATGGACGCGCGGCGCCGATCATGTCCATGATGCCCTGGCGGATGACCCGCACCATGGTGTCGGGCGAGGTGTAGCGGCCCACCCCCACCACCGGCTTCGTGGTGAGCTTCTTGACGCCCTTGATGTAGGGTTCCTGGAAGCCTTCTTCCGAGAACCGCGAGGTCTGCGAATCCTTCGACCAGTCGGAAAGCGACAGGTCCCACAGGTCCGGCAGCTCGGCCATCATGGCGATGGCGTCCTCGACTTCCGCCGGTTCGAGGCCTCCCGGACCCTGGAACTCATGCATGGCGATGCGCACCGGCACCGCGCAGGTGGCGCCCACGGCGTCCTTGGTGTCTTCGATCACCTCGCGCAATAGCCTGGCCCGGTTGGCGAGCGAGCCGCCATATTCGTCGGTGCGGAAATTGGTGGCCCGCGACAGAAAGTGCTGGAAGATGCCGAGCCCGTGCCCGGCATAGACATAGATCAGATCGAAGCCCGCTTCTCTGGCGCGCAAGGCCGCCTTGCGGTGGGCGCGGCGCAGGTTGCGGATGTCGTCCTTGTCCATGCCGCGGGCCTGCACCGGATCGTTGAAATAGCTCGCCGTGGGCATCGGGCTCGCGGCGACCGGCACCTCGCGTGTCCAGAGCTTGCTCGCGGTATAGCCCGAATGGCAGAGCTCGATCGCGGCGAGCGAGGCGGGCTCGGGGAGCTTCTCCGCGATGCGGGCCAGCATCGGAATGTCATGGTCGCTCCACAGGCGGAGTTCGACATAGGGTGCGACATCCGCCGTGTGGTGGATCTCCACCATTTCGGTGCAGACCACGGCCCAGCCGCCTTCCGCCTTCATGCCGCGCATGGCGGCCAGCGCCGAGGCATCGCGATAGCCCATGCCGTTGCAATGCGGCACCTGGTAGAAACGGTTGCGCGCCACAAGCGGGCCGATGCGGACGGGTTCGAAGAGAATGTCGTAGCGCGGGTCACGGGTCATGAGAGGTTCCTCGTCTTCCGGGATCGAGTGTAGCAAACCCCGGCTGGGCTCGGCTATGCTGCAAAGACAGATCGGAGGATCGATGCAGCCTGTATTCACGGATATCGTCAGGGCGGCGGAGCGGCTTCAGGGCTTTGCCGTCAGGACGCCGGTCATCGAATCCCCGAAGCTCAATTCGCTCACCGGCGGCCGGGTGTTCATCAAGGCGGAATGCCTGCAGCGCACCGGCTCCTTCAAGTTTCGCGGCGCCTGGAACCTGATCTCGCAGCTTGACCCCGCCACTGCCCCGGGCGGCGTCGTGGCCTATTCCTCCGGCAACCATGCCCAGGGTGTTGCGGCGGCAGCCCAGATCAAGGGCCTCAGGGCGCTGATCGTGATGCCCGCCGACACGCCGCGCATCAAGCAGGACAACACCAGGGCGCTCGGAGCCGAGGTCGTCACCTATGACCGCGCCAGCCAGTCGCGCGAAGAAATCGCCGCCCGCTATGTGGCAGAGCGCGGCGCCGTGCTGGTGCCGCCCTTCGAGCATCCGGACATCATTGCCGGGCAGGGGACGGCGGGCCTCGAACTTGCGGCGGATATGGTGGCGCGGGGCGTGAAGCTTGACGATGTGCTGGTCTGCTGCTCGGGCGGCGGGCTCTCGGCGGGGATCGCCCTCGCCATGGCGGAAATGTCGCCGGGCACGCTGGTGCACACGGTCGAACCCGAAGGCTTCGACGACTATGCGCGCTCGCTCGCCGCCGGCAGCATCAAGCGCAATCCAACTGCCACAGGCTCGATCTGCGATGCGCTGCTGTCGCCGTCTCCGGGTGAGATGACCTTCGCCATCAACCGGCGGCTGCTGGGACCAGGCCTCGTGGTGAGCGATGGCGAAGCCGCAGCGGCAGTCCGCTTTGCCTTCGAGACGCTGAAGCTGGTGCTCGAACCCGGCGGCGCCGTGGCGCTGGCCGCGGTATTGTCAGGCAAGATCGCCGCGGAGGGCAGGGCTATCGGCGTGATCGCGTCGGGAGGAAACTGCGATGGCATGCTTTACGCGCGCATCCTGAGCGGGGACCTCTAGTCTTCAGGAAGACCCGGCCATCTCACTTGCCAGCGGCACATCGATTTCTTCGCCCGGCTTGTGACGGATGATGACGATGCGGCTCCGGCGCGCGGCTTCGCGTTCCGCCTCGATTTCTTCCGCGAAGTCCGTGAGCCCGGTCACGCTCGCGAAACCACGCGGCGCTTCTTCGAACAGGGCCTCGTCGTCCCGGAAGTAGCGCATGTGGCGGGGTTCAAGGTGGGCGGTGTCTTGGGCAGCGGGAAAATCGTCCGGCCCGGTGTCCTGTTTGCTGCCCGGCGCCCCGGCGAGGCGATCCATCAGCGCGTCATGGCTGGCCGCCAGCGCGGTCTCGAGCCGTTCGATGCCGGCCAGCAGCCTGGCAGTCTCCGCCGCCCGAAGGCGGCTCGCATATTGGTCGAGGAACCAGCGGCCGCGGGCGGTTTCCAGCACCGCCTGTTCGATCGCCTCGAAGTCTTCCGTCTCAAGACCTACGGAACCATGCCGGTAAGGCCGCGACAATTCGCTCGACGACATACACAACGCTCCACTCACCAGAGGGTGGCAATGGCCCTGCGCCAGACGCAGGACGGCCACCGGTTGCATCATCGTAGCGAGAAGTGAATGATTGGTTTAGATCGGGCGCTGGTCAGACTCATGCCATCCCGCCATTTCACATACAGGCTGTCGCTGTTCAATGCCGTGCTGTTCCTCGGCAGCGGCATCCTGCTGCCGTTTCTGCCGCTGTGGCTGAAGCACCGGGGGCTTCCCGACACCGAGGTGACCCTCGTCGTCGGCCTGATGATGGCGGTGCGCATCGTGGCCATTCCGGCGGGTACCCTGATCGCCGACCTCACGCGGCGGCGGCGGACGGTGATCATCCTCTGCGCCTTCGGCTCGACGCTCAGCTACCTGATGCTGGCGGCGATGAGCGGGTTCTGGCCAATTCTCATTTGCGGCATGCTGGCCGCGGCGCTGATGGCGCCGCTGGTGCCGCTGTCCGAAGTTCTGGCAATCGAGGGCAGCGCCCATTATGGCATCGATTATGGCCGCATCAGGCTGTGGGCCTCGCTCAGCTTTCTGGCGGGCAGCCTCGGGGCAGGGCTACTGCTCGAGGTGATCGACGTCAGCTACGTGATCCTGATGGTTGCCGCCGCCCAGGGCCTGGGCGCGCTGGCGACGCTGCTCCTGCCCGCTGACGAGGCCTTGCCAGCGGCGCCGCCGCAGCCGGTGCATCTGGCTGCCGTCCTTGCCGCGGCGGGCAGCGTCCGCTTCCTAGTGTTCCTGCAGGCGGCGGGGCTCGGCCAGGCGAGCCAAGGAGTCCACAAAGCCATGGGGTCGCGATACTTAGTGGAC
>DAISVW010000236.1:0-4529 GCA_036826695.1 Aestuariivirga sp. | reverse complement strand
GCGCGCCACGCGCGCTCATGAGCAGCCGCGGCCCCGCCTGCTGCATGGCGGCGATGTCGGCGGCCAGCACGTCGGGCTGCAGCACCATGCCGGCGCCGCCGCCCGCCGGATGGTCATCGACCGTGCGGTGGCGGTCGGTGGCCCAGTCCCGGATATTGCGCGCCGCGAGCGACCAGATGCCCTGCTCCAGCGCCCGGCCGGCGAGCGAGAAGCCCAGCGGGCCCGGAAACATCTCCGGAAACAGGGTGAGAACGCTGGCCCGGAAGCTCATGTCTTCTCCGTCTCGTCGAGATAGCCCGCTGGCAGGTCCACCACCACGCCTTGCGCATCCGCCGCCAGCACATAGCGTGCGGCGAAGGGAATGAGCACGGTATCGGCGCGGCCTTCGACTTTCACTTCGATCAGGTCGCCCGCGCCGTAGTTCACCACCGCGACGATCTCGCCCAGCGGGCTGCCGTCGGCGAGCCGCACCGGCATCCCGGCAAGATCGTGGACATAGACTTCTCCGGCCTCCGGCTCGGGAAGCTTCGCCCGCGGCACGAACAGTTCAGCGCCCTTCAGCGCCTCGGCGGCGTTGCGGCTGGCGATGCCCTTGAGGCTGGCGATGAAACCGTCCTTCTGGGCCCGCATGCGGAGAATTTCGAGCTTCGCGCCCGCCGCGGTTTCGAGCGGCGCATAGTTCGCGATGGCTTTCGGGTCGGCGGTGAAGCTCCTGAGCTTCACCTCGCCCCTGATGCCGTGCGCGGCCGTGATAACGCCCACGAGAACCATGTCGCGTGGCGCCATGCGTCAGCCCTCAGCCGCTGGCGGCGGCCGCGGCCTTCTCGCGCTCCTGGCGCTTCTTGCCGGGCTTGGCCTTTTCCGGGTTGTTGCGCGCATCGCGCTTGGCGAGGCCAGCCTTGTCGAGGAAGCGCAGCACGCGGTCGGTGGCCTGGGCGCCCTTCTTCAGCCACTGGGCGGCCTTGTCCGAGTCGATCTTCACCCGGTTGGCGTCGTCCTTCTTGAGCATCGGGTTGTAGGACCCCACCACATCGATGAACTTGCCGTCACGCGGGGCGGCCGCGTCGGCGATCACGATATGGTAATAGGGGCGCTTCTTGGTGCCGGCGCGCGCCAGCCTCATCTTCACGGCCATGGTCTGTCTCCTTTGTATCCGTGTGTTGTGAACTTCACTTCTTCTTGCCCGGAAAGCCGGGCAATCCCTTGAAGGGCGAGCCGCCCAGCCCCGGCAAACCGCCAAGTCCGGGCAGCTTGCCGCCGCCGAGGCCCGGAAGCCCCGGCAGCCTGGGGCTCTGCGGCGCGGCGCCGCCCTCGATCATGTCTTTCAGTTCCTCCGGCAAGGCATTGGGGTCGAGGCCCGCAAGCTCCGCCTGCATCTTTTCGAGCTCCGCCGGATCGGGCGCGCCCTTGCCGCCGAACATCTTGCCGAACATGCCCTTGCCCTGGCCCATCTGCTTCATCATGCCGGCCATCTGCAGATGCATCTTGAGCAGGCGGTTGATCTCTTCCACCCTGGTGCCGGATCCCGCCGCCACGCGCCGCTTGCGCTTGGCGTCCATGACCTTGGGGTTGCGCCGCTCATAGGGCGTCATCGAGCCGATGATCGCCAGCTGGCGCTTCAGCACCTTGTTGTCGAGGTCCATGCCCTCCATCTGCTTCTTGATCTTGCCCATGCCGGGCAGCATGTTCATCACCCCGCCCATGCCACCGAGCTTCTGCAGCTGCCTGAGCTGATCGGCGAGGTCGTCGAGATCGAAGGCGCCCTTCTTCATGCGCTCGGCGATCTTGCGGGCCTTCTCCTGGTCGATGTTGAGCGCTGCCTTCTCGACCAGCGAGACGACGTCGCCCATGCCGAGGATGCGGCCGGCGATGCGCTCCGGGTGGAAGTCCTCGAGCCCGTCCAGCTTTTCGCCGGTGCCCATCAGCTTGATCGGCTTTCCCGTCACGGCGCGCATGGAGAGTGCGGCGCCGCCGCGGCCATCGCCGTCGATGCGGGTGAGCACGATGCCGCTGATGCCGATCTTCTCGTCGAAGGCGCGGGCGAGGTTCACGGCGTCCTGGCCGGTCAGCGCATCGGCCACCAGAAGGGTTTCGTTGGGTTTGACGATGTCGCGCACTGCGGCGGCTTCGGCGAGCAGTTCCGCGTCGATCGCCAGCCGCCCCGCGGTGTCGAGCATGACCACGTCATAGCCGCCCTTGCGCGCCTCCGACATGGCGCGGCGGGCAATCTCGGTGGGCTGCTGCCCGGGGACGATGGGCAGCGTATCCACCTTCACCTGCTTGCCGAGAATGGCGAGCTGCTCCTGCGCGGCGGGGCGGCGCGTGTCGAGCGAGGCCATCAGCACCCTGCGCTTCTCGCGCTCGGTGAGGCGCCTGGCGATCTTGGCCGTGGTGGTGGTCTTGCCGGAACCCTGGAGGCCGACCATCAGGATGGCGAGCGGCGGCGAGGCGCGCAGATTGAGCGCCGTGCCCTCGGCGCCGCCCAGCGTCTCGACCAGCGCGTCATGCACGATCTTGACCACCATCTGGCCGGGCTTCACCGACTTGACGATCTCGGCGCCCACCGCCCTGGCGCGCACCTTCTCCGTGAAGCCGCGCACCACCTCGAGCGCCACGTCGGCTTCGAGCAGCGCCCGGCGTACCTCGCGCAGCGCCTCGTCGACGTCGGCTTCCGAGAGCGCGCCCCGGCCGGTGATCTTGTCGAGAATGCCGGACAGCCGCTCGCTTAAGGTGTCAAACATGGTTCCTGTTCCTGCAGCCCAAACGCCAATCGCACCCGGGGGCGAAACTCGCTGCCGGATGTTGGCCGCCTCACCTCCCGGGAATGTCGGAACCCCATGTGTGAGACCGCCTGAAGACGTTCAAGCCGTCATGTGATGGCGGCGGCATAGGAGAAAGCGGCGGGGAAGTCAAACAGGCCTTTCTCGGCCGTCATGCCAGCGAAGGCTGGCATCCCGCTTGCCTTCGCCCAAAGCTGGACCCCAGCTTTCGCTGGGGTGACGCTTGCTTCGGACAGCGGTTCCGACGCAGATCAAGATGCTCTGGACGGCCGTCTTGGATCGCTGGAAACCCCCGAGCGCTGTGCCGCCTGATTGAGGCGGCACATGCCGGTTGGTGCGAAGCTTATCTGGCTACGCGGTGAAGCCCTTCGAGAACGGCAGCGTCCGGATGCGCTTCCTGGTGGCCTGATAGACCGCATTGGCCAGCGCCGGTCCGGCCGGCGGCACGCCGGGCTCGCCGACGCCGGAGGGTGTGGCCTCCGAGGGAACGATGTGGACTTCGATCTGCGGCATCTGTGCGATGCGCAGCGGCGTGTAGCTGTCATAGTTGCCCTGGTCGACGGCGCCGGCGGTCAAGGTGATCTCCTCGCCGAGGATCGAGCTCAAGCCGAAGCCGATGCAGCCTTCCATCTGGGCCACCACCTGGTCCGGGTTGATGGCCGTGCCGCAGTCGACGGCGCAGACCACGCGTTCGACCCTGATCTCGCCAGGGCTGGGAATGCTGATCTCGGCGATCTGCGCCACGACCGAGCCGAATGACTCGGCGACCGCGACGCCGCGGAACCGCCCCTCCGGCGCGGGCGTGCCCCACCCGGCTTTTTCCGCCGCGAGCTTCAAGACCGCCGTGTGGCGCGGATGCTTTTCCAGCAGTTCGAGGCGCAGCGCGACCGGGTCCTTGCCCGCCGCCTCGGCCACTTCATCGAGGAAGGTCTCGACGGCGTAGGCGGTGTGGGTCGCGCCGACGGCCCGCCACCACAGGACGGGAACGCCCGCCTGCATGGTTGAAAGTCCGACCGCCACATTGGGAATGTCATAGGGTACATTCGCGGCGCCTTCGACGGAGGTAAAGTCGACGCCGTTCTTGACCGCCATGCCTTCGAACAGCGTGCCTGACATGATCGACTGGCCGACAATGTGGTTCGACCAGGCGACGATCTTCCCGTCCTTGTCGAGCCCGGCCTTCATGGCATGCACATAGGCGGGACGGTAGCGCCCGCCGCGCATGTCGTTCTCGCGGGTCCACTGAACCTTCACCGGGCGTGACCAGCCCAGCGCCTTGGCAACCTCGACGGCTTCCGCAACCACCTCGGCGTCGAACACCGCCCGGCGGCCGAAACCGCCGCCGGTCTTCATGACGTGCAGCTTCACCTTGTCGGGTGTCGTCCCGGCGATCTGCGAGCCGATGTACTGGTAGAGGTCCGGCATCTGATGGCCGCCCCAGATTTCCAGCGTCCCATCGCTCATCCGTGCCACGGCATTCAGCGGTTCGAGCGCCGCATGGGCCAGATAGGGGAAGGAGAAGCTGGCCTCCAGCACCTTGTTCGCCGCCGCGAGAGCGGCTGGCGCATCGCCGTCATTGCGGGCCACCGCCAGCGGCGCCGCCCTGGACTGGGTCTCATAGGCCGCGAGGATATCGGCGGAGCCGCGCTGCTCGGCTTTCTCTTCGTTCCAGGTCACGGTGCCCAGGTCGCGTGCCATGAGGGCCGACCAAATGTTTTCGGCGCAGGCCGCCACGCCGCGCGAGAACTG
>DAISVW010000235.1:0-4531 GCA_036826695.1 Aestuariivirga sp. | reverse complement strand
GCGGCGACTCGGCGCTCGACTGGACTCTCAACCTGCAACCGCTGGCGAAAAGCCGCACTCTTCTTCACCGCCGCGACGACTTCCGCGCGGCGCCTGACTCGGTGCGCAAGATGCGCGAACTGGTGGCGGACGGAAAGATGGATTTCAGGCTTGGCCAGGTGACCGGGCTCAAGGGTGACAACGGCGTCCTCTCCGCCGCCGTGGTGAAGGGCAATGACGGGCAGAGCTTCGAGATCGCCTGCAACGCCATGCTGCCAGCCTTCGGCCGCACCATGAAGCTGGGGCCGGTGGCGGAATGGGGCCTCAACCCTCACGATAACCTGATCCCTGTCGATACCGAGAAGTTCGAAACCTCGGTCGAGGGCATCTTCGCCATCGGCGACATCAACACCTATCCCGGCAAGCTTAAACTCATTCTCTCGGGCTTCCACGAGGCGGCGCTGATGGCACAGAAGGTGTTCAGGCTGAAGAACCCCGGCGAGCGGCTGATGTTCCAGTATACCACGTCGAGTTCAAGCCTGCAGAAGAAGCTGGGCGTTACGTAAGGCGATCAGCCCTGCGTCTTCTCGCGCCGCAGCCGTTTGCGCGCGAGATCGAGCTGTTCCTTGCGGTTGGGCCGGCCGAGCAGCTTGCGGAAGCCATCGCGGCGCTCGTGAACCGATGCGATGGCAAGGCCCATGGGGACGCCCGTCTCCACCAGCAGCGCCTCGCCGAGTTGCAGGCTCGATTCGACCGTTTCCGGCACCGCCTCGGTGACGCCATGCGCGTAGAGCCTTTGCGCATGGCGCTCGTCACGGGCCCTGGCCACGATCCTGAGATCGCTTCTGAGTGCGCGTGCCGCCTTGGCGACCTCATCGGCGCGCACCGGATTGTCCATGGTTATGGCGAGTGCCGGAGCTTCCGCCAGCCCACAGCGCTTGAGAAACGCGGCATTGGACGCGTCGCCGAAATAGACCGCCTTTCCCAGCTTGCGTTCACGCGCAACGAGATCGGCATCGCTGTCCACGGCAAGGAACGAAATCCTGTGTTCCTCCAGCATCGAGGCAATGAGCTGGCCGACCCTTCCAAACCCGGCGATGATCACCCGGGGCGCATTGTCATCCGGAAGAGGCGTTGCCGCCGCCGCTGCCAGCGCGGCGTCCTGGCGGAGCGCCGTACCCAGGCGCTGTCCGAGTTTCGCCAGGAAGGGAATGGCGATCATGGTCAGCGTCACGACCAGCACGATGTTGCGCGTTTCGGCGTCGTCGATGAGACCCGCGGACAGCGCCGCGGCGGCGATCACGAAGCCGAACTCGCCGCAGGGGCCCAGCAGGAGCGAGGACTCGAGCGCCGCCGCGTGCTGCACCCTGAAGGCGCGTGCCAGGCCGTAGACGATGACGCCCTTCAGCACGATGATGCCCGCCGCCAGGCCCAGCGTATAGGCGGGGGCTGCAAACAGCATGTCGAGATCGAGCTTGAGCCCCACGACCAGGAAGAAGGTGCCGAGCAGCAGGCCCTTGAACGGTTCGATCACCGCCTCGATGGCGCGGCGGTATTCGGTTTCGGCCAGCAGAAGCCCGGCGATGAAGGCGCCAAGCGTCATCGAGATGCCAGCGAGGCTGGCGATAGCGCCGGTGCCGACAGCGATCAGCAGCGTGGCGGCCATGAAGAAATCCGCCCCGCCGGTGCGCGCAACAAGGCGTAACAGCGGGCGCAGCAGGTAGCGGCCGACCGTCACGATCACGGCGATGGCGAGCGCCGCCTGGGCCAGCGCCATGAGCACGCTGACCAGCACATTGCCCTCCGTGCGCGCACCGAGGATGGGCACCAGCAGCAGAAGCGGGATCACCGCCAGATCCTGCATCAGCAGGATGGCGAAGCTGGTGCGCCCGGTGTGCGAGCCGAGCCGCTTCGCATCCGACAGGAGCTGGACGACGATCGCCGTCGACGACAGCGACAGGGCGGCACCGGCCACCAGCGCCGCGCGGATATCGAAGCCCATGGCCACGGCGATCGCCGCGATGGCGGCAAGGCTTGCCACCACCTGCAATCCGCCCAGCCCGAAAACCAGGTGGCGCATGATGCTGAGGCGTTCGAAGGAGAGTTCGAGGCCGATCAGGAACAGCAGGAAGACCACGCCAAGCTCGGCGATGTGGGCGAGGGTGTCGGTCTCGCCGATATTCACAAATGACAGCCACGGAAAGACACCGGCCAGCCGGCCAAGCACGTCCGGGCTGAGCAGGATGCCCACCGTCAGGAACGCCACCACCGAATTGACACCGATCCGCAGGAACAGCGGCACGATGAGCCCCGCTGCCCCCAGCACAATCAGAAACTCCTTGTAGTAGAACGCCTGTTCGGCAGCCATCCCGGACAACCTCCGCACGGCAATGTGCGTGAGCGGCCGGGCGAAGTCAAAACCCCCGGTGCCTAGGGGACGGCGGCGACCACGATGAACATGATGAACAGGCCCAGATGGACGACTCCATGCAGCACGGTGGTGCGTCCCGGCAGCAGGGTGATGACACTGACGAACAGGGCCAGCACCAGCAGCACCATCTTGGCCGGCGGCACGCCGAGCGACAGCTGCACATTGGTGAAGGCGGCGAGCATCGTGATCACTGGAATGGTGAGTGCGATCGCGGCCCGCGCCGACCCCAGTGCAAGGTTGATGCTGGTCTGCGGCCGGTTGGCGAGCGAGGCCCGCACCGCGGCGATGCTCTCCGGCGCCAGCACCAGGGCGGCGATGACCACGCCGATGAATTCCTGGGGGAGCCCGGCAACTTCGATCAGGTCGTCAAGCGATGGCGCGAGCATCTTGGCCAGGAGAATGACACTGGTCAGCGCGATCAACAGAAACACCAGGCTCACCGCCGCATCGCGGTTGGAGGGCGGATCGAAGTCCTCGCTGGCGGCCTCCGAGTCGTCTGCCGCGGCAAGGAAGTAGTCGCGGTGGCGCACCGTCTGGATGACCAGGAACGCGCCGTAGAGCAGCAGCGAGACGGCCGCGGCGGCGACCAGCTGCGCCGTGCTGTAGGTCGGGCCGGAGGTGGATGTCGTGAAGTTCGGCAGGATGAGTGCGATCGCCGCGAGCGTTCCCAGCACGGAGAGATAGGATGAGGTTCCGCTGACCCTGATCTTCTGCTCATAGTGCTTGTGGCCGCCCATGATGAGGCAAAGACCGATCAGACCCGTCAGCACCAGCATCACCGCGGAGTATACGGTGTCGCGCGCGATGGTGGGGCCGCCATCGTCAGCGGCCAGCATCAGCGCCACGATGAGTCCGACCTCGATGATGGTAACGGAAACCGCGAGGATGATCGACCCGAACGGTTCGCCGACCCGGGCGCTGACCACTTCGGCATGGTGAACGGCCGCGAAGATGGCGCCACACAACATGACCGCCTCGACGGCAATCCGCAGGAAGCCTTGCTTGGGCAAGACGCCGCCGAAGTAGAGGACGATCAGCGCCGCCGCGGCCAGCGGCACGATGATTGTCCACCACGGATTGCCGGCATGTTTCGATTCCGCCACTTGCTAACTCCCCTTGACCACCATTCTCCGGCCCGATCTTGCGCTATCCATCCACGGCTGTCTGGCGGAAACTCGTCAGGATTGGCGCGACTGCCATGCCAATGGCCATGGCAGCCACGAACACGAAGGATTGCGGGAGCCCAAACACCAGAGACGCGATGGCGGGAGCGGGGCAGAAGCCCGACAAGCCCCAGCCGATGCCGAAGATGATGGCGCCGCCGATCAGCTGAGGATTGATGACGGAACGCTCCGGTAACTGGAAACGCTCGGCGAAGAGCGGCTTCGAACGGCGCAGGACCACTGCGTATCCCGCTGCCGTCACGGCGAGCGCGCTGCCGAGGACGAAGATCAGGGTCGGGTCCCAGGCGCCGAACATGTCGAGGAAGTTCAGAACCTTCATGGGATTTACCATTTCGGACACGGTGAGGCCCGCGCCGAACAGAAGGCCCGCAACGATCGCTGTCAGCTTGTCCACCTCAACCTCCCAGCACGTGACGCATGATGAAGACCGTGACCACGGCCACGCCAAAGAATATGGCGGTCGAAACCAGGCTGCGGGGCGACAGGCGCGCCACACCGCAGATGCCGTGTCCGGATGTGCAGCCCGAACCGATCGCCGTGCCGATGCCGACCAGAAGTCCGCTCACCGCCATGGTGAGAAAACCGCCCGAAAACCCGATTGATGACGCGTCAAAGCCGGTCAGCCGGGCGGTGACCACCGTGCCGGCCAGAAGCCCCACGCCGAACATCCACCGCCAGGTGCTGTCGCGCGTCCATTTGCCGGAGATCGCGGCGCCGAAAATGCCGGAGACACCGGCCACGCGGCCGATGCCGCTCATCAGAATTACCGCGGAAAGGCCCAGAAGCAGGCCCCCGATGATGCCGGAAACAGGAGTGAATTCAGTCATGAGGCCTCCTAACACAGTTGCGGCCGTCCCGAAAGCTTCACAGTTCCGGGAAACCACCCAAAGACCGCTTCAGACCGCTTACCGGGCCAGTTCCCCCATCGCCCGGTCGA
>DAISVW010000234.1:0-4532 GCA_036826695.1 Aestuariivirga sp. | reverse complement strand
GGGGGAGCGGCCAACTGACCGCCGATGGCCGCATCGACGTGCCGCGCACCCGCGAGCTGATGGCGCTGGCGCGGCCGATGGCCGTTACGTTCCATCGCGCCTTCGACATGACGCCGGACCCGTTCGCGGCGCTTGAAACGCTGATCGAACTTGGCGTCGACCGGGTGCTCACATCGGGCCAGGAGGCGAGCGTGCTCGAGGGCCTGCCGCTGATTTCCGATCTTGTGAAGAGGGCGGGGGAGCGCATCATCATCATGCCGGGCGGCGGCATCACGGCGCGCAATGTGGCCCGCATCGTGGCGGCGGCGCGGCCCAAAGAGATTCACTTCGCGGCGCTCGAGCTTGAGGCCGGCGGCATGCGGTTCCGGCGGGGCCATGTGTTCATGGGCGGCGAATTGCGGCCGCCGGAATATGACCGGCTGACGACGTCGGCAGCGGCGGTCCGCGCGGTGATCGGCCAGACAGGATAGACGCAGGAGGACGAGATGGCGCACGCGCAGGACCTGGCAAGAACCGAATCGGCGGCTGCTCTGGCGGGCCGTATCCGGCGGCGGGAGGTTTCGCCTGTCGAGGTGATGGACGCCGCCATCGCCCGCATCGAGGCGCATAACCACAAGATCAACGCGCTCATCATTTTGCATCTCGATCAGGCACGGGAGGCGGCGAAACAGGCCGAGGCGGCGGTGATGCGTGGCGATGAGCTGGGGCCGCTGCACGGCGTGCCGGTGGCCATGAAGGACTGTTTCGACTTCAAGCCCGGCTGGGTATGCACGTTCGGCGGCGTGCGGGCGCTCAAGAACTGGACGGCGGATTTCCACTGCGTCTGGGCCGAACGCATGGAGAAGGCGGGCGCCATCATCGTCGGCAAGACCAACAGCCCGGTGTTCGGCTTCCGCGGCACCTGCGACAATTACATGTATGGTCCCTCGCGCAACCCGTTCAATCTCGCCAAGAACACCGGCGGCTCGTCGGGCGGCAGCGCGGGTGCGGTGGCGGCGGGCCTGTTGCCCTTGTGCGAGGGCACCGATGGCGGCGGCTCCACCCGCATTCCGTCGGCCTGGAGCGGCACCTATGGCTACAAGGCCTCGTTCGGCCGCGTGCCGCTGGTGTCGCGGCCCGATGCCTTCGGCAACATGACGCCGTTCATTTTCGAGGGGCCGATCACCCGCACCGTCGAGGATGCCGCACTCGCCATGTCGGCGCTGCAGGGCTATGACTCGCGCGATCCTTTCGCGCTCGAAGGCAAGGTCGACTTCATGGGGGCGCTCGGCGCCGCGATCAAGGGCAAGCGCATCGCCTATACCCGCAACTATGATGTGTTCCCGGTCGACAAGCGGGTGACCGCGGTGACCGACAAGGCGGTGGACGCGCTCCGCGCGGCGGGCGCCATCGTCGAAGAGGTGAAGATCGGCATCAAGCGCTCGCACATGGAGCTCAGCGAGGCCTGGTGCCGCTTCTGCGCGGCCAAGCAGGTTGCGGTGCTGGAAGACTTCAAGCGCCAGGGCATCGACATTGCGCGCGACCATCATGACGACATGCCGCCCGAGTTCTGGCACTGGGACGCGATCGGCCGGAAGATGACGGCCGTCGACTGGCTCGACAACCAGGCGATCCGCACCGAGGTCTATGATGCGCTGCGGCTGGTTTTCGACAGATATGATTTCCTG
Source organism: Aestuariivirga sp. (assembly GCA_036826695.1). Lineage (GTDB taxonomy): Bacteria > Pseudomonadota > Alphaproteobacteria > Rhizobiales > Aestuariivirgaceae > Aestuariivirga. Next base: position 2,865 of record DAISVW010000234.1, on the reverse strand, counting down.
GTGGCGCCGACGCTGTCCTGCCTGGCGGTTGACAACGCAACCGATGGCAACACGCTGGGGCCTGCCGAGGGCAACGGCGAGAAGATCAACCGCCTGATCGGCTGGTGCATGACGTTCCTGATCAACTTCAACGGACATCCGGCCGCTTCCTGCCCGGCGGGCCTTGCCGAGAACGGCCTGCCGGTCGGGCTTCAGATCGCCGGCCGCCGCTATGACGACCATGGCGTGATCGCCGCCAGCGCGGCGCTGGAGCGGGTGAGGCCCTGGATGGACAGCTACCGCATGATCAAACTTTAAGGCGCGGTCCGTATTGTCGGATGCGCTTTTTTGTGACAGCATTCTCAAGCGAAAGCCCGGGTGATGACAAACGGGCCATACAAGGGAGGTGACGAAAATGACCATTCGCAAGGAACGTGAAATCCTTCTGCAGGCATCCTCGCGCGAGGCCCTGCTGCGCGGCCAGATCGACCGCCGCGAATTCCTGGCGCGGAGCCTGATGGCCGGCCTCGGCATGGCGGGCGTCGGCGTCGCGGGCAAGAGCAGCATCATGCCGGCGCTGGCCCAGGACCGGCCGCTGACGCCGACCTTCTACCAGTGGATCCAGGACCTTCATCCCAGCATCCCGAAGGTCAATGAGCGTTTCCCCGGCATCAACTACCAGATCGCGCCGGTCGAGGGCTTCGGCATCGAGCGTTTCGTGGCCGAGGCAAAGAACGGCGAATCGACCTGGGACGTCTATGTCGGCCAGACGCCGTTCGTCGAAATGACGGCGATGATCAAGGCCGGCGTCATCGAGCCGTGGGATGATTACATCCCGAAGGATGTGCTCGACGACATGATCCCCTCGATCCGCGCCGAAGGAACGGTCGACGGCAAGCTTTATGGCTGGCCCTTCCTGCTCGACGTGGTCGGCAATTCCTGGCACTCCGGCATCACCGGCAAGGCGGGCCTTCCGGACAAGGCGCCCGACACCTGGGACGAGCACATGGCCAATGCCAAGGCGGTGGTCGACTCGAAGGCCGCCCCCTATGGCGCTGCCTATGACGCGCGCGGCTGGCGCTCGCTGGCGCCGATGACGCATTCGATGAGCACCGATGTCTACACGCCGGAAGGGCTGTTAACCTTCGAGAGCGCCGCGGCGATCTCGGCGCTGCAGCTCATGAAGCAGATCTTCGCCATGTCGACGCCGGACCTGCTGCTCGAAGGCTCCTCCGACGGCGGCGTCAACGGCACGCCGGACGAGGTGGCGGTCGCGGCCCAGCGGGTGGGTAACTATTCCAAGTACATCAACGCGCCGCTGCGCCTGGCCCAGTACTGGGACGATCCCAAGGCGCTGCGGCTTGGGCCCTTGCCGAAATTCGCCAATGGCGAGGGTTCAACGGTGTTCTGGACCACCGGCTGCGCGCTGTTCAAGCACGGCAAGAACAAGGAGAAGGTGGTCGAGTATATCCGGGCGCTCACCTATGATCCGCAGATCTGGCAGGATTCGATCGTCGGCACGGCGAGCGGCCACCCGGGCCATCTGCCGCCCTACAAGTCGATCTATGCCGGCTGGGACGCCAACAAGCCGGACTGGATGCCGGAGTTCGTCGGCCTCGTCCGTGGCCAGCTCGACCGCGCCAAGGCGATCAACAACCATCTCTTCGGCCTGCAGCAGTTCGTGATCGGCAAGCCGATCTGGGATGCTTACCTCAAGGGCGAGGAGACGGACGAAAAGGCGGTCATGAAGAAGGTCGCCGAGGCCGTGCAGGCCGAAATGAACCGCGGCTAGCCCGGGATCCGGGACATGATGCGCCGGGGCGCGTGCAACCGCGCTCCGGCCGCTATTCCTGAAACCTGAACCGCGATGTCAACAGCCACCCTCGCCCAACCGCATCGCGCCTTGGCGCTGCGCCGTGACCTGCTCACCTGGGCGTTCCTGGTGCCGGCGGTTGCGTTCTTCGTCGGCTATCAGGCATATCCGATCATCCGGGTGGTGTGGCTCAGCTTCACGGATTTCCAGTATCTGAGCAATGAGCCGGCGAATTTCGTCGGTTTCGACAATTACGTTGCCGCCCTGAGCGACCCCCTGATGTGGGCCAGCCTGTGGCGCGCCACGCTGTTCACCCTCATGTTCCTGCCCGGCTGCATCGTGCTGCCGCTGATCCTCGCCATATTGATCGACCGGGTGCAGAACCCGGTGCTGGCCACCGTCTACCGGGTGATCCTGCTCATTCCGGCGGTGATCCCCAGCACGCTCGTCTTCGTGCTGTGGAAGTGGATGTATAATTTCCAGTCCGGCCCGATCAATCATTTCCTGGTCAACACCATGGGCTGGTTCAGCCTGCAGGATGCGCCGCAATGGCTGGGCGGCACGGCGCTCACGCTTCCCGCCATCGCCGTCATGGAGGTGTGGTGGGGGCTCGGCTATCACACCATCTTCTTTCTGGCGGGCCTTGCCGCGATCCCCAAGGACCTGCCGGAAGCGGCCCGCATCGACGGCGCCAACGAGTGGCACATGTTCTGGCACGTGACCCTGCCGGGCCTGATGCCGATCATGATGATCCTCGTGGTGCTGCGCTTCGGAACCGCCATGGCGGTGATCGACGAATATCTCATCTTCGGCGGCTTCAACCGCGAGTCGCCCACCTACACCTGGACCATCTTCATGTATGACCAGGCCTTCAAGCTGGGCCTGTGGCGTCAGGGCTTCGCCGCCGCCATCGGCATGATCGGCGCCGTGGCGATGATGATCGTGATGGTCATCCTGTTGCGCATTTTCCGGACGCGGGGCTGAGGGCGATGAGCCAGTCAGCAGCCGCCACGAACCGCGAGCCGGGCAGGCTCGCGCGAAATTCATACGCCATCAAACGCCATGGAAACAAC
>DAISVW010000233.1:0-4534 GCA_036826695.1 Aestuariivirga sp. | reverse complement strand
AATCACCTGGCTCAGGATCAGCAGCATGCCGGTGCCCTCTGCACCATAGTAGAGCGTGACCAGCGCCGCGGGAACGATCGCCACCAGGCGGGTGATGAGCCGCCGGAGCCACGCCGGAAGCTGGATGTCGAGAAATCCCTCCATCACGATCTGGCCCGCCATGGTGGCAGTCACGGTGGAATTGAGCCCACAGCACAGAAGCGCGATGGCGAAGAGTTTCGGAGCCAGAAGAGAACCGACCAGCGGCGCCAGCATGGCATGGGCTTCACCGATGTCGGCAACCGCGCTGTGCCCGGCGCTGTGAAATGTGGCCGCCGCCAGGATCAGGATGGACGCGTTGATCAGGAGCGCGAACATCAGCGCCGCCGTCGAATCCCAAGTGGCGAACCGCAACGCCTCGCGCTTCTCGGGCAGGCTTTCGCCATAGGCGCGGGTCTGGACGATCGCCGAATGAAGATAGAGGTTATGCGGCATCACCGTGGCCCCGATGATGCCGAGAGCCAGATAGAGCATGGCGGGATTCCGGACCACCTCGACCGTGGGCGCGAAGCCCCGGATCACCGCGCCCCAGTCCGGATCGGCCAGCGCGATCTGCGCCACGAAACACAGGAAGATCACCCCCAGAAGGCTGATGATGAAGGCCTCGATCCAGCGGAAACCGAGCCGTTGCAGCCACAGGATCAGGAATACGTCGAGCGCGGTGATCAGCACGCCGAGTTCAAGCGGGATGCCGAACAGAAGATTGAGGCCGATGGCCGTTCCCACCACCTCGGCGATGTCGGTGGCGATGATGGCGATTTCCGCGAACAGCCAGAGGACCAGCGCCACCGGCCGGGGAAAGGCATCGCGGCAGGCCTGCGCCAGGTCACGGCCCGACCCGACCGCCAGCCGCGCGCACAGCGCTTGCAGCAGGATCGCCATGATGTTGGAGAGCAGCGCGACGCTCAAGAGCACATAGCCGAACTGCGCGCCACCGGCGATCGAGGTGGCCCAGTTTCCCGGGTCCATGTAGCCCACCGCCACGAGAAAGCCGGGGCCCGCGAAGGCCATGGCGCGGCGCAGCGCCGAACTGCCGCCCGGCACGCTCACGCTGCGGAACACGTCGACGAGCGGCGGCTCGCCCCTGCCCCGCCGCCAGCCTGCTTCGGACTGTTTCCCCGGCATGGACAAAGTTTAGCATTGGCTAAATCTATTGCAACAGGCTAGTTTGCAATTGTCAGAGGAAACACGATCCGTGGCGCAGCGCTCGCAGAAGACAGCTCCGGCGAAAATCCGCTCCACCGCCTTCCGGCGCATCCGCTCCGCCCACCAGTCGGAGCTTGCCCAGGATTACGTTGAACTGATCGCCGATCTCATCGACGAGAAGGGCGAGGCGCGGGGCTCCGATGTGGCGCTGCGCCTTGGCGTTGCCAATGCAACCGTGGTGAAGACGCTGAAGCGCCTGCAGGACGCGGGGCTGGTGACGCAGGAACCCTACCGGGCCATCTTTCTCACCGGCGACGGCTGGAAAATGGCCGAGGACGGCCGCCGCAAGCACAAGATCGTCGAGCGCTTCCTTCTGGCGCTGGGCGTGACGGAAGCCACGGCCCGCATCGACTCCGAGGGGATTGAACACCATGTGAGCGAGGAGACGCTGCGGGCCATGGCGCGTTTTCTGGCGCGGAGGCCAGGGTCCTAGGCGGACTTCCTGAACACGGCCACGAAGAAACCATCCGTGCCGTGACGGGCGGGGGTGAGCAGCAGGGTTTCCTGCGACTGATCAGCCGACACTGGCGCGTCGCCGCCAACCGCCCGCGCCCATTGCTCCCTGTACTGATTGATTTCAGCGGCAGGCTGTCGCTTCAGGAAAGCGTCCACCTGATCAGTGTTCTCCTCGGGCAGTACCGAACTTGTGATGTAGAGGATGGTGCCGCCGGGCCTGGCGAGACCGAAACCCTGGTCCAGCAGCTGCGCCTGTTCCTTGAGCCTTTGCTGCAGGAGCTTGGGCGTGAAGCGCCATTTGGCATCGGGCTTGCGCCGCCACGAGCCGGAGCCCGAACAGGGCGCGTCGATCACCACGCAATCGAAGGGCGCTGCGGCCTGAAGCCTGCCCTTGTCCTGCGCCGGGATCACCTCGCAGTTTGTCACTCCCGCCCGCGTGAGGCGTTCGAAGATCGGGCGCAGCCGGAACCGGTCAAGATCATGCGCGACGAGCCTTCCTTCGTTCTCCATCATGGCGGCGAGCGCCAGCGTCTTGCCGCCGGCGCCGGCGCAGATGTCGGCCACCGCCATGCCGGGCGCGACGCCGGACATCAGCGCCGCCACCTGCGAGCCCGCGTCCTGCACCTCATACCAGCCAAGGCCATGGGCGGGTTCGGCCTCGACATTGGCGTTGCGCGTCTCAGGGCCGGGCGGCGCGATCCGAACGGCGAGCGGCGAGAACGGGCCCTCCACCGCGCCAAAGCGCGCGAGCGCCTCCAGCACCTGGGGCCGCGTGGCCTTCAGCGTGTTGACGCGGAGATCGACCGGCGCACGCGATGCCAGGGCCGCCCCCTCCTCCGCGGCGCGAAGGCCAAAGGCGCGCGCATAGGATGGCGCCAGCCACTCCGGCACATCGCCCGCCACATGCAGGGGCAGATCGCCGGGCACTGGGCGCTGAAGCGCCGCAAGCTCCGCCGCGGTGAGCGCGCCGGGACCATGCGGTTCCTGCGCCATGGCGGCAATCTCATCAGGGGAAAGCGTCCAGACATCGCGCAGACCAGCCAGCGCCAGCGCGCGCGGTGTTTCAGCCGCCATGCGCGAACTGAGTGAGTTGCGCCGCCGCAGCGCGTCATAGACCAGTGTGCCGATGGCGTGGCGGTCAGTCGAACCGGCGAACCGATGCGCCTTGCCCCAGTCCTTCAGCGCTTCCGAGGCCGGGCGGTGGCGATCCAGGATGGCGGCAAGCACGTCGATGGCCGCCGAGACCCGGCCCGCAAGACGCATGACCTAGCCGGTCACATAGAGGCGCAGCGCGAACCACGCCCATATCGCCGCAACCGCCAGGAAGCTCACGGCAAAGGCGTAGAACCGCCGCATCACATCGTTGCTGCCGGTGTGAATGAGGCTGTGGGCGATGCGGCCCGCCACGAAGGCCCAGGCAAGCGCAACCGATATGGAATCGACGAGCTCAGTGACGATCAGCAGCGGCAGCGCCGCGTAGAACAGCATCGGCACCTGAAACTGGTTGTCATAGTTGTTGGCGAATTTGCGCACGTCATCCGGCCAGGCCGTGTTGTCGAGCGCGATCTCCTCGATCCTGGCGCGGCCAGCGCGTATGGCGCCGGTGCGGGCGCGGCCCATGCGAAAGCCAAGCAGCATCACCCAGGCGACATGGATGAAGGCGGGCAGCAGCAGCCATTGCACGATGGTCATGACGCCTCCCTATCCCTGGCTCTGATAGTTTGGCGCTTCGCGCGTGATCATCACATCATGCACGTGGCTCTCGCGCATGCCGGCCGAGGTGATGCGGATGAACTGCGCCTTGTTGCGGAATTCCGCCAGATCGGCCGCTCCCACATAGCCCATGGCGGCGCGCAAACCGCCGACCAGCTGGTGCAGCACGGCGCCGACCGGGCCCTTGTAGGGCACCTGGCCCTCGATGCCTTCCGGCACCAGCTTCAGGCTGTCCTTCACCTCTTGCTGGAAATAGCGGTCGGCGGAGCCCCGCGCCATCGCGCCCACCGAGCCCATGCCGCGATAGGCCTTGTAGCTGCGGCCGTTGTAGAGATAGACCTCGCCCGGGCTTTCATCGGTGCCGGCCAGCAGCGAACCGATCATGGCGACCTCGGCGCCCGCCGCCAGCGCCTTGGCGAGATCGCCCGAGAGCTTGCTGCCGCCGTCGGCGATCACCGGCACGTCCTGGCGGGCCCCCTCCTCGGCGCATTCCATGATGGCCGAAAGCTGTGGCACGCCGACACCCGCCACGACGCGCGTGGTGCAGATCGACCCCGGCCCGATGCCGATCTTGACGGCGTCGGCCCCGGCGTCGACCAGCGCCTTCACCGCCTCCGCCGTTGCGACATTGCCAGCGACGATCTGCACCTTGTTGGACAGTTTCTTGAGGCGCGTCACCTGGCTGATGACATTTTCCGAGTGGCCATGCGCGGTGTCGACCACGATCAAATCCGCCCCGGCATCGACCAGCAGCGCGGCGCGCTCGTAACCGGCATCGCCGGTGCCGGTGGCAGCACCCACCAGCAGGCGTTCATGCTCGTCCTTGGCGGCCAGCGGATGGTCGGCGGCTTTCTCCATGTCGTTGACGGTGATCAGCCCCACGCATCTATAGTCATCATCGACGACGATCAGCTTCTCGATCCGGTATTTGTGCAGGAGACGCTTGGCCTCGCCGCGGTCGACGCCCGCCTTGACGGTGACCAGATTGTCGCTGGTCATCAGGTCGGCCACCTTCATGTTGAGGGCGTTGGCGAAGCGGTCATCGCGGTTGGTGATGATGCCCGCTAGCCGGCCCCTGGCATCGACCACCGGAATGCCGGAAATGCGATGCCGCTCCTTG
>DAISVW010000232.1:0-4548 GCA_036826695.1 Aestuariivirga sp. | reverse complement strand
CATCACCCAGCTCCCGGCCAACCGGCGCCCCTTCAACACGGTGTTCCAGGACTATGCGCTCTTCCCGCACATGACGGTGCTGCAGAACGCGGGATATGGCCCGCTCGTTCAGCGCCGGCAGGGCGCCGACACGCGGAAACTGATCGACGAGACGCTGGAGATCGTCGGGTTGAGTACCCTGCGCGACCGCTATCCGGCCCAGCTTTCGGGAGGTCAGAAGCAGCGGGTGGCACTGGCGCGCGCCATCATCTGCCAGCCGAAGGTCATCCTGCTGGACGAGCCGCTCGCCGCCCTGGACGCCACGCTCCGCCGTCAGATGCAGGTGTTTCTCAAGCAGATCCAGCGGCGCATCGTCACGACGTTCATCTTCGTGACCCACGATCAGGATGAAGCCATCACCATGTCCGACCGCATCGTGGTCATGAACCTCGGGCGGATCGAACAGATCGGCACGCCGCGCGATCTCTATTTCAGTCCTGAGACGCGATTCGTGGCCGGCTTCTTTGGCGAGAACAACCTGATCCCGGGAACGGTGTCTGACGCGACGCATGTCGACACGCCGCTGGGCACGCTCCCCGTCCACATGCCGCCTGGACTGGCGCGCGGCGCGAAGGTTCTTGTTGCGATCCGGCCGGAGTCGCTGCGGCTCGACACCAGTGCTGTCGCTCTCCCCATGATCGTCTCAGATACCATGTTCGGAGGCCCTCTTACCAAGCTGCTTCTCCATCCCAGGGGCGATCCGACACTGACCATCGATCTCCGCCTCTCCGGAGCGGAACGGGGGTCCTCGCCGGCGCCGGGCAGCATTGTCGGGGTCACCTATGACCCCGCCGATGCTGTCGTCATTCCGGAGCAGGGCTGAAATGCGGCGGGAGCCAGCACGCTGGCTGATCTTCGCGGCGGTGGCGCTTGTCCACCTCGGACTCATCGTGGCGCCGATCGCGAGCTTCATTGTCCTGTCTCTCTTCCGAGCCGAGAAGAGCGTCATCATCCGCGATGTCACGCTCGACAACTACGTGAACTTCTTCACCAACTGGACCTATGCCGGAACCTACCTCGGAACGCTGGTCCTGTGCTTCGAGGTCACCGCGGTTTCGGTGATCCTCGGCTACCCGATCGCTTGGTTCATCTGGCAGCAGCGGGGATCCCGGCGCTATCTGCTGCTGCTCCTCGCGGTGGTACCGCTTTTCATGAGCTATATCGTAAAGCTCTACACGTTGAGATCCATGCTTGGGCTCAATGGGCTGGTCAACCAGCTACTACTTGGCATTGGGGCAATCGACAGACCAAGCCAGGTCTTTCTCTTCAACCAGCGCGCCGTGCTGATCACGATGGTTGTGATCTATCTACCCTTCGTCATCCTGCCGATCTTCCTGGCGCTGGAGCGAATCCCCAAGTCCCTGCTGAACGCCTCGACCGATCTGGGTGCGGGTGCCTGGGACACGTTCCGCCGCATCGTGCTGCCACTTTCGCTGCCGGGCACCATAGCGGGCGCACTGTTCGCCTTCGTGCTTGCGCTTGGGGACTTCATTACGCCGCAGATGGTCGGCGGCACTACTGGCTTCACCATCGGGCGCGTCATCTATTCGCAATTCGGTCTTGCCTATGACTGGCCATTCGGGGCTGCCATGGCAGGCGTTCTCCTTGTCACTTCGCTGGCTGGTATCATCCTGGCTGGGCTCGCATTCAGCAGGCAGCGCATATGAGAATTCACAGCAGCGGACAGAATCTTGCAATGTGGCTGACCGGAGCAATGACCGTGATCGTCTTTGCCCTGCTCTATGCGCCCGTCTTCATCAGCATGCTGTTTTCACTGGTGGAGATCAGGCAAGGCAAGATTCTCTGGGAAACGCTAAGCTTCAGCCCCTATGTCACGCTGTGGTCCAATACCAGCGTCACCGATGCGTTGCGGAACACCACGGTCGTGGCGATTGTCTCGGTTCTCGTCGCCTCATGCCTCGCCGTGATATTGGCCCTCTACACGGAGTGGGAGGGAGCAATCGGGCGGCGAAGCCTTGAACTCATCATCTACCTGCCGTTCCTGCTTCCGCCGATCGTGACCGGGCTTGCGCTGCTTGTCGCGTCCGCAGAGATAGGGCTCAATCGCGGCCTTATTACGGTGGTCCTCGGCCATGCCATCTTCGTGCTTGCGGTCGCCTATCGGCTGGTCCTGACAAGGCTGCAGGCCCTGCCGCGGTCACTGGTCGAGGCCTCGTTCGATCTCGGAGCGAGTCGCTGGCAGACGCTGCGTTACGTGTTGCTGCCCCACCTCGCATCGGCGGTGATGACAGGTGCCGTGCTGGCCTTGACGCTGTCATTCGACGAGACGCTGATCAGCACCTTCGTGGCGGGAGATCAGATGACCCTGCCGCTCCGCCTGTGGGCCATGATGCGGGTTGGCTTCACCCCGGAGATCAACGCCCTGGTGACGGTCGTCCTGCTGATCACCATCCTTCTGTCGATCATCGTCGCCTGGCGCATGAAGCCCAAAAGCCTTGTCGAGGAGGATTGACGTGAGCAGTGACCGAAGACTGAAGGATCGCGTTGCGGTGATCACGGGAGCGGCACAGGGCATCGGACTTGGGATCGCGGGACGCCTCGCCGCGGAAGGTGCAATCACGATACTGGCGGACATCAAGGCCGCCGCTGCAACTGATGCCGCGAAGCGGATGGTCGAGCAGGGCTATGCGGCCGAAGGCATGCCGGTCGACATCAGCGACGATGCCTCTGTGGCGGAACTCGCCGGCGCCGTGCGCCGCAAATACGGGCGGCGCGAGGTCCTGATCAACAACGCGGCGGTCGGCGCCGACACCCACATCGAGACGATGACGATGGAGGAGTATCACCGGGTCGTCAGCATCAATCAGGATGGCGCGGTGTTAATTGCCATGGCCTTCTTGCCGCTGATCGAGATGGCAGGCGACGGACACCGGATCGTCAATGTCGCGTCGATCCAGGGTCTGCGCGGGTGGCCAAATCAGCTCGCCTATGCCCCCGCTAAGGGTGACATCGTGAACTTCACCCGTGCGCTGGCCTGCGAGCTTGCGCCCTACGACATCATGGTCAACGCCATCGCGCCGGGATTCGTCGATACACCGATGTCGATCCTGCCTGACGGATCGCACGAATACGACTCGGACTGTGGTCGCGACATCTATGTCAAGTACGGCCACATCCCGATGCGGCGCTTCGGCAAATCCATCGACATCGCCGGCCCAACCTTCTTCCTCTGCTCGGACGACGCCCACTACGTGACCGGCCAGATCCTTAGCGTCGATGGCGGCGCATCTGCAACATTCTGAGGACCTTCCCATGACAATCCAGAAACTCCGCATCCGGTCAATCGTCGCAGCACCTCTTATGGGAGACAGTCCAAAGGGCGGCTGGTCAGCTGAAATCCGGCCTGACGATTCCGTGCATGCCCTGATTGCCGTGCATACGGAAGACGGTATCACCGGCTACGGCAGCGTCTTCACCAATGGCGGATTGGTCGAGACGGCGCTCAAGGTGCTGGAACCGCTCTATGCCGGCGAGAACGCGCTGGAGCCGGAGAGGGTGACCGAGAAGTTGAACCAGAACACGTTCTGGATGGGACGTGGCGGCACGCTCACGCACACGATCAGCGGCATCGACATTGCGCTATGGGACATCCTCGGCAAGGCGCTGGGACAGCCGGTGGGCCGACTTCTGGGCGGCGTCTACCGCAGCCGGGGCAGGCCCTATTGCTCCCTCCTCATGGAGGAACCGGCACAGATGAAGGCCGTGCTGGAACCCTTCGTCGCCCAAGGCTTTCGCGCCTTCAAGATCGGCTGGGGCCCATTCGGCCGGCGCGGCAGCGCGAGGCTGGACGAGGCAATCGTCCGGGCCGCCCGCGAAACCGTTGGCGCGGAGAGCCAGCTCTTCATTGATGCCGGCGGCAGCGATGCCTATTGGCCGAATGGTCTCAAATGGGCGCTCAACACCGCGGACATGCTGCGCGACTATGATGCCGGATGGTTCGAGGAGGCGCTGAAACCGGATGCCATCGATGACTTCTGCGAACTGCGCCGGCGGAGCCCGGTACCGATCGCAGGTGGCGAAGTTCTCACGCGCCGCCAGAGCTTCCTGCCGTTCCTGCAACGCGGAGCCTTCGATATTGTCCAGCCCGATGCGACGAAGGTGGGCGGTATCTCGGAACAGCGGCGGATCGCCTGGATGGCCGAGGAATTCGGCGTGAAGTACATCGGTCATGGCTGGAACACGGCCATCGGCGTTGCCGGCGATCTGCAGATTGCCGCTGCGATGCCACACGCGGATGTCGTCGAGTTCATCGGTGGCAGCGCCTATGTCGACGGTATCCTAACCGAGCCATTCAAGCTGGACTCGGATGGCTATCTCGAGATTCCAATGAAGCCCGGCATTGGCGTCGAAATCGACCCGCATAAGGTCGCGCGATACTCACCGAATGCAGCAGCGCTGTTCTCAGCGTAACCTGTGGTCTCTTTCAGCGGTGTAGATATGTACGCTCTTGCGAGACATCCTGTTTCATAGCCCTATTGGGCTGGGAGG
>DAISVW010000231.1:0-4557 GCA_036826695.1 Aestuariivirga sp. | reverse complement strand
TGCTAGAAGGAACGGCTGCGGCGAAGCGCGCGCTCGAGGCGGGGCTCATCACGCTCTGTGGCGAAGAGAAATGCTCCTCGGTTCATATCACTTTTCTGCCCGAGGCGGATTGGGCGATGCTGGGCGGGCCCCAGTGGCTGCAGCGCACCGACATCCAGTTCCACTGGCAGAACAACAGCTACGGCAGTTTCGAGTTTTTCCTCGCCTCTCTCTCCTCCCAGAAGCGGAAGAACATCCGCAAGGAGCGCGCCGCCGTTAGCAAGGCGGGGATTACCCTCGAGGCTCTTACCGGCAACGACATCGAGGAGCGGCACTGGGACGCCTTCTTCGATTTCTACATGGATACCGGCGCGCGCAAATGGGGTACGCCCTATCTCAACCGGGAATTCTTCAGCCGCATCGGCGAAGCGATGCCTGCCCACATCCTGCTGGTGATCGCCAGCCGCGCCGGTCGCATGATCGCGGGCGCGCTCAATATCATCGGCTCGCATGCCCTTTATGGCCGCAACTGGGGCGCCATCGAGCATCACGACTGCCTGCATTTCGAGACCTGCTATTATCAGGCCATCGATTTCGCGATCACCCGCGGCCTTTCCCGCGTCGAGGCCGGAGCCCAGGGCGGGCACAAGCTGGCGCGAGGCTACCTGCCGCAGAAGACCTACAGCCTGCATTTCCTTGCCCACCCGGGACTGCAGCGGGCAGTCGCCAATTATCTGGAAGCTGAACGACAGGGCGTCGAGCAGGAGCGGCAGGCCCTTGCGGCCCATTCGCCGTTCCGGCAGGAACAGGATATCTGACGAGGAGAGAGCGATGACCTATGATCCCAACAACATCTTCGCGCGGATTCTCATTGACCAGATTCCAAGCCACAAGGTCTATGAAGACGAGTACACGCTGGCCTTCATGGATGTGATGCCGCAGGCTGATGGCCATGTGCTGGTGATCCCCAAGCGGCCTTCGCGCAATCTGCTCGATGCCGAGCCCGAAGTGCTGGGCGCCCTGATGGCCACGGTGCAGAAAATGGCAAGGGCGGCGCGCAAGGCATTCAATGCCGATGGCGTGCTGATCCAGCAGTTCAACGAAGCGGCCGCCGGGCAGAGCGTGTTCCACCTGCATTTCCACGTGCTGCCACGCCATGCAGGCGTGGGGCTCAGGCCGCACAGCGGCAAGATGGCCGATCAGGCGATGCTCTCTGAACACGCGGGTAGGATCCGCGCCGCGCTCACGGATTGAGTTCGCTTTAGGGGACCGGCCCGGAGCCGAGCGGAGGGACGCATGTACAAGCTCTATAATGTGAAGGCGTGGGGTTCGCTGGGCGTCGATTGCCTGCTTGCCGAGATGGCCGTGCCTTACGAAAGCGTCTGGATGACGGCTGAGCAGGTGAAGGCGCCGGAATTCCGCAAGCTGAACCCGCTGGGTCTGATCCCGGCGCTGGGGATGCCGGATGGGCGCACGATCTATGAATCCGCTGCCATCGTATCCTTCCTGATTGCCGCGCATCCCGAAAAGCGGATGTCGCCGCCCATCGGGTCCGGAGCCTATGGCGAGTTCATGAGCCTGCTGCATCTGATGAGCACGGAGATCTACCCCACCATCAGCCTGTGCTTCGGCGGCAGCGGCTATGCGGAGACCCCGGCCCAGGACACATTCATCGCCGCCAGGGCCCTCGAACGCTCAGACGGCTACTGGCGCATTCTGGAGCAACGCCTCTTGGCAGGTGGGCCTTGGCTGATGGGCCCGGATTTCTCCGCCCTCGATCTTTATGCTTTTATGCTCTCGGTCTGGGGTCGCCCAAGCGAAGCAGAATTCCATCGCCGTTTTCCGGCGGTGGCGAAGCTGGCGGGCGAGGTACGCGCGAGACCCAGACTACAGCCTGTGCTGCAAGCCCATGGCGTGCTGAAACTCGGCGGCTATGGCGGCTAGGGAAGAGGCGCCCGGGCGAGCAGGATCGGCAACACCGAAGCGATCAGCAGTACGCCCAGTACGATGTTGAACGCCCTCATGCGGCCCGGAGTATCGAGGAAGCGCGCGATCAGCGTGCCGAACGCGACCCATGTGAAGCTGGACGCGAAACCAGCGGCCATGAAGGCCGCGACAATTCCCGCCACCTGCAAGCCATAGCCCGACGCCGTGGTGTAGGCGGCGATGGCGCCCGTAGCCATCACCCAGGCCTTCGGGTTGCCCCACTGGAACAACGCGGCTTCAGTGAACGTCAGGGGCTTGCCAGCATCACCGTGATCGATCGAGCCGCCCGCCATGATGATCTTCCAGCTCAGATAGAGCAGATAGACAGCGCCAATGAAGTTGAGCGCGTCGTGCAGCCACGGCACGGCCTGAAATACCGCGCCAAGAAACAGGGCGACGATGGCGACCATCAGTGGAAAGCCCAGCGCCACGCCCCAGATATGATGCCAGCTGCGCGGCAGGCCGAACTTGGCGCCTGACGTCACCAGCATGAGGTTGTTCGGCCCGGGTGTGAAACACGTCGAAACCGCGAACAGAAAAACCGAGATCAGCCATGCGCCTGTGCTCATGAGCCGCGCATAGGCCACCGTTGCCGCCGCGTACAGCAAAAAAGGCCCGGCGGTAGCCGGGCCTTTCGCCATGTTCAGACTGTTGCCGCCTACTCCGCTGCGGGCGGCAGCTCGGAGGCCTTCGCCTGCTCCTCGAGGATCAGCTGGTCGCGCTTGTCGGCCACCTGACGGAGCCTCGTCAGCATGCCGCCGGTGCCGGCCGGGATCAGGCGGCCGACGATGACGTTTTCCTTGAGGCCCTCGAGCGTATCGACCTTGCCGATGATCGAGGCTTCGGTCAGCACACGCGTCGTTTCCTGGAAGGAAGCAGCCGAGATGAAGGACCGGGTCTGCAGCGAGGCCTTGGTGATACCCAGCAGCACCGGCTTGCCGGAGGCCGGACGAAGCCCTTCGGCAGCCAGCTTGGCGTTCTCGCTGTCGAGTTCCTCGCGGTCAACCTGCTCGCCTACCAGCAGGGTGGACTCACCAGAGTCGGTGATCTCGACCTTCTGCAGCATCTGGCGGACGATGACCTCGATGTGCTTGTCGTTGATGTTGACGCCCTGCAAACGATAGACCTCCTGAATTTCGTTGACGAGATAGGAGGCGAGCTCTTCCACGCCCTTGATGTCCAGGATGTCATGCGGTGCCGGGTTGCCGTCCATGATGAACTCGCCCTTCTCGATGAAGTCGCCTTCCTGAACGGGCAGATGCTTGCCCTTCGGGATCAGATACTCCACCGGCTCCATCCCATCCTCCTGCGGAACGATGCGGATGCGGCGCTTGTTCTTGTAGTCGCGCCCGAATTCGACGCGGCCCGAGATCTCGGCGATGATCGCGTGGTCCTTCGGCCGCCGGGCCTCGAACAGTTCCGCGACCCGCGGCAAGCCGCCGGTGATGTCTCGGGTCTTGGCGCTTTCGAGCGGGATGCGGGCGAGCACGTCGCCTGCCGTCACCTTGGCGCCGGGATCGACCGACAGCACGGCGTCGACCGAGAGCAGGTAACGGGCTTCGCCGCCGCGGGCGAGCTTCATCACCTTGCCGTCCTTGCCCTTGATGACCATGGCGGGCTTCAGCGCGGAGCCGCGCTGGTTCGAGCGCCAGTCGATGATGACGCGGTTGGTGATGCCGGTGGCTTCATCGGCCACCTCATGCACGGACACGCCTTCCACGACATCCTCGAACTCGACGGTGCCTTCCGCCTCCGTCATTAGCGGGCGGGTGTAGGGATCCCACTCGGCGAGACGCGCGCCGCGCTTCACCTTGTCGCCCTCGTCGACATAGAGCCTGGTTCCATAGCTCAGCTTGTGGACGGCACGCTCGGTGCCATTCTCGTCGACCAGCACCAGGGACGAGTTGCGGCCCATCACCATCAACCGTCCGTTCGCGTCCTTGGCGACGTTCTTGTTGCGGATGACGATCTTGCCATCGGCGTTGGCCTCGATGAAGGACTCGTTCAACACCTGCGCGGTCCCACCGATGTGGAAGGTGCGCATGGTGAGCTGCGTTCCCGGCTCGCCGATCGACTGCGCCGCGATGACGCCGATGGCCTCGCCCATGTTGACGGGCGTGCCGCGGGCCAGGTCGCGGCCATAGCACTTGGCGCAAACCCCGAACTTGGTCTCGCAGGTCAGCACCGAACGGATGCGGATCTCTGAAATGCCCGACTTCTCGATACGCTCGACATGCGACTCGAGAATCTCGTCGCCCGCCGGGACGATGATACTGCCGGTCGCCGGGTCGATGACATCGGCGGCGGCGGTGCGGCCCAGCACGCGGCTGCCCAGAGAAGCGATGATCTCGCCCGCGTCGACGATCGGCCGGGCGGTGATCGACGCCTTGGTGCCGCAATCGACCTCCGAGATGATCGCATCCTGCGCCACGTCGACGAGGCGGCGGGTGAGATAGCCGGAGTTCGCCGTCTTGAGCGCGGTGTCGGCGAGGCCCTTGCGGGCGCCGTGGGTCGAGCTGAAATACTCGAGCACAGACAGGCCTTCCTTGAAGTTCGAGATGATCGGCGTCTCGATGATCTCGCCCGAGGGCT
>DAISVW010000230.1:0-4577 GCA_036826695.1 Aestuariivirga sp. | reverse complement strand
ACCATCTTTGCCGCCGCGCTGGTTTTCGGTGTCGGAGGCTGGGCGGTCTTTGCGCAGGTATCCGGCGCGGTTATCGCTGGCGGCGCCGTTGCCGTGCTGTCGGATGTCAAGAAGGTGCAGCCCCCGGCCGGGGGTGTGGTGAAGGAGATCAATGTCCACGACGGACAGCAGGTCAGGGCCGGGGAGCCCCTCATCCTTCTCGATCAGACTGTGGCGCGGGCCAATCTGGCGCTCGCCGAAAAATCCCTGACTGAGCTCCAGGCCCGGCGCAGCCGCCTCATTGCCGAGCGGGACGGGCGCGCCGCTGTCAACTTCGACATCCCGGCCTTCGAGACCGTCCCCCAGAGTGCTGCAGAGGACATCCGGCTGAGCGAGACCCGCCTGTTCGATCTGCGCACTTCCGCCACTCAGGGGCGAAAGGCGCAACTCGAGGAGCAGGTCGCACAGATCAGTGAGCAGGACTCCGGCATCCGCCGCCAGATCGAGGCGATCGCCGCCCAGAAGACCTACATCTCCCAGGAACTGGACAGCGCCCGGACGCTCTGGAAGAAGAGGCTCATCTCCCTCGCCAGACTGAGCGCTCTCGAGCGGGAGGCCGCGCGACTTGATGGAGAAAAGGGACGGCTCGAAGCGGCGCTGGCCCAGCTCGCCGCACGGTCGGCCGAACTGAAGCTCGCCATCCTCCAGGTCGACAAGGAGCTCTTCAGCGAGGTGGCGCTTGAACTGAGGGACGTCGACGCTCGCATCCTGCAAGTCGAGGAACAGCGGATCGCCGCGAAGGACCAGCTTGACAAGCTCGTGCTGGTGGCGCCGCAGGACGGCGTTGTGGATCAGCTACAGGTCAAGACGGTTGGCGGCGTGGTCGGAACGGGAGATGTCCTGATGCTCATCGTGCCCACCGCCGACCGGCTGGTCGTCGATGCGCGGCTGAACCCGAAGGACATTGACCAGGTCAGGATCGGATCGGAAGCGACCCTTCGCTTCTCAGCCTTCAATCAGCGGATCGTCCCGGAGCTCACCGGCAAAGTCGACCGCATATCGGCCGATACGGTGACGGATCCGCGGACGGGAGCGGTGTTCTATACCGCCCGCATCATCGTGTCCGAGGACGAGATGAAGAAGCTGATGGAGTTCACGCTGGTTCCGGGCATGCCCGTCGAGGTGTTCATCAAGACAGGGGACCGCCGGGTGATCAGCCTCATTTCGACGCCGCTTCTCGATCAGCTGCACCGCGCCTTCCGGCAGGACTGAAGGGGTCCGCGCCGTGAGCCAGGCCGCGGGCGCCGCCACGGGGAAACCGGTTCAGGAAAGCAGCGTTCCGAGATACTTGCCATAGTCGCTCTTGTGGAAGAGCTTGGCGCGCGCGGCGAGCTGATTGCTGTCGATCCAGCCCAGCAGAAAGGCGATCTCATCAGGGGATCCTGCCTGCAGGCCCTGCCGCTCGGTGAGCGTGCGCACCAGATTTCCGGCATCCAGAAGGCTCGCATGGGTGCCGGTGTCGAGCCAGGCGAAGCCGCGGCCCATCTTCTCGACGCGGAGAGAGCCCGCCATGCGGTAGAACTCGAGGAGGTCAATGATCTCGAGTTCCCCGCGCGGCGATGGACTGAGGGCCCTCGCATGGGCCGGCGCGTTGCCATCGAGGAAGTAGAGCCCGGTGACGGCATAGTGAGACGGCGCGACCTTCGGCTTCTCGACGAGGGCCCTGACCTTTCCCTCCGCGTCGAAGTCGGCCACACCGTAGCGCTCCGGGTCGGCCACGCGATAACCGAACACCGTGCCGCCGGTCTGACGGGCATCGGCGGCGGCGAGCAGGTCGGGAAGGCCATGACCGAAGAAGATATTGTCACCGAGGATCATCGCGGACGGAGCGCCGGCAAGGAACGCATCCGCCAGAATATAGGCCTGCGCCAGCCCATCGGGCGAGGGCTGGACAATCCAGGTCAGGGACAGGCCCCACTGGCTGCCATCGCCCATCAGGCGGACAAACTGCGGCTGATCCTCGGGCGTGGTGATGATCGCAATCTCCCGGATGCCTGACAGCATGAGCACCGAGAGCGGGTAGTAGATCATCGGCTTGTCATAGATGGGGAGCAGCTGCTTCGAGACACCCATGGTGATCGGCCACAGCCTGGTGCCGGAGCCGCCAGCGAGAATAATGCCCTTCCGCTTCATGCCGTTGTTCCCATTTCCTTGAGGATGTCTTCGACTGCGATGCGCCAGTCCGGCCGCCTCAGGCCGAAGTCGCGGGTGAAGCTCGAACAATCGCGGCGCGAGTTCATCGGCCGGCGGGCTGCTGTGGGGTATTCGGATGAGCGGATATCGTCGATCCGGCACGAAAGCCCCGCCGCCGACATGATGGCGCGCGCGAAATCGGCCCAGCTGACATCCGGCGCCCCCGAATAGTGATAGGTCCCGCCAGCGCGGCCTTCGGCCATCGCCCTCGCCGCAACGTGGAGCGCATCGGCAAGGGCGGCAGCAGGCGTCGGTCCTCCGACCTGATCCGCGACCACCCTGAGGCTCTTGCGCTCGCTGCCAAGCCGCAGCATCGTCTTCAGGAAGTTGTTGCCGGTGCCCGAGAACACCCAGCTGGTTCGCAGGATCACGTGCCGCGCCCCGCTCGCCCGCACCGCGGTTTCCCCCGCGAGCTTCGAGCGGCCGTAGGCGCTGAGAGGCGCTGGGCCGTGGCCCGGCGCAAAGGGTGCATCGCCCGCACCGTCGAAGACGTAGTCCGTCGAAACATGCAGGAATGGAATGCCCTTTGCCGCGCAGGCGCCTGCCATGGCGCCGGGCGCCGCCCCGTTCGCTATCGTGGCAGCCGCTTCCTCCGCCTCCGCCAAATCGACCGCCGTCCAGGCGGCGGCATTGATCACCGCGTCGGCCTTGCTGTTCAAGATGGCCGCGGCACAATTCGAGGGCTCCGCGAGATCCGCGGCGGGCCGGCCGAGAAACGCAGCCTCGCCGCCCCCGGGGCAGCGGCGGGCCAGTTCGCGGGCAAGCTGGCCGGTCTCGCCGAAGACCAGGAGCCTCATGACTTGAGCCCGAGTCTCTGGCCAACGCCCTTCCGGCTCTGAAGAGCGCGCCACCAGGGCTCGTTGTCGAGGAACCACTGCACCGTGCGCTCGAGCCCTTCAGAGAGGGTCACGGAGGGACGCCAGCCCAGTTCGG
Source organism: Aestuariivirga sp. (assembly GCA_036826695.1). Classification (GTDB taxonomy): domain Bacteria; phylum Pseudomonadota; class Alphaproteobacteria; order Rhizobiales; family Aestuariivirgaceae; genus Aestuariivirga. The sequence goes on along the minus strand of DAISVW010000230.1, from coordinate 1,412 downwards.
CGCGAATGCGCGAGGGATCGATTGAATAGCGGGCGTCGTGGCCAGGGCGGTCTGTGACGAAGGTGATCTGCTCGGCGTAAGACCCCGTTGGCCTTGGCCGCTTGGCATCAAGAATTCCGCAGATTTCCCGCACCAGATCGATGTTGCGCGCCTCGTTCTCGCCGCCGATGTTATAGCTCTTCCCGATGCCGCCCTTTTCGAGGACGAGCAGGAGAGCATCGGCATGGTCCTCGACATAGAGCCAGTCCCGGACATTCTCTCCGCTGCCATAGACCGGTATCGGATGGCCGGAGAGGGCGTTCAGAATCACAACCGGAATGAGCTTCTCCGGGAACTGCCAGGGGCCGTAGTTGTTGGAGCAATTGGTGAGCACCACCGGCAGCCCATAGGTCTCGTGCCAGGCGCGCACAAGGTGATCGGAAGCCGCCTTGGAGGCCGAGTAGGGACGTCTCGGATCGTAGGGTGTGTCCTCCGTGAAGCTGCCTGTGGGGCCCAGGGAACCGAACACTTCATCCGTCGAGACGTGGTGAAAGCGGAAACTTCCTGGCTTGCCCTCGTGCATCCAGTAGCTCCGCGCCGCCTCGAGCATGTTGAATGTGCCAAGGACATTCGTCTCAATGAAATCTCGCGGCCCGTCGATGGAGCGGTCGACGTGGCTTTCCGCCGCGAGGTGCATGACGGCGTCTGGCCGGTGGGCAGCGAAGATCCGCTCGAGGGCTGGCCGGTCGCGGATATCGGCATGCTCGAAACTGTAGAGCTGCGAATGCGCGACCTCCGCCAGGTTGTCAAGGCAAGCCGAGTAGGTGAGGGCGTCGAGGTTGATGACCCTATGGCCACGGCCAACCGCAAGCCTGATGACGGCGGAGCCGATGAAACCGGCGCCACCTGTCACGAGAAGTTTCATGTGCCGGTCTCCCAGGCGAAGGGTGAATGGAATTCGTTGAATGCGACGCCTCGCGCGTCCTTCTCGGACAAGACTGGCATTCCTGTCAGGGGCCAGTCGATGCCGGCGCTGTCCCAGCGGACGCAACCGTCACACTCCGGCGCATAGTAGTCGGAGCACTTGTACTGGACCTCGCTGTCTGGCGCGAGCGTCACGAAACCATGCAGGAAGCCTTTGGGGACATAGAGCTGACGCCCGTTTTCCGGCGTCAGTTCAACTCCGAGCCAGCGGCCATAACCAGGTGAGCCGCGGCGGATGTCGACGGCCACGTCGTAGATCCGCCCGCGCGTGCAGCGGACGAGCTTGTCCTGTGCATGCGGCGGTGCCTGGAAGTGAAGCCCCCGCAAAGTGCCCACCCTGGTCGAGATCGAGTGGTTGTCCTGAACGAAATCCACATCGCTCCCGGCCTCGCGGCACGCGCGCCGGTTCCAGCTTTCCACGAACTGGCCGCGCTCATCCCGGAAGCATC
>DAISVW010000229.1:0-4592 GCA_036826695.1 Aestuariivirga sp. | reverse complement strand
GCGACGCACCGCGAGCCCTGAGGTCTTCTGCCTGTGAGGTTTTCCATGGGACAATGCTCCTTTGACTGCGTTGGACTTGCAGCACAGAAGGACCGCCCTTCTTAAATCCCGTGTCACCACGCCGGGGCGGTTCCACGGAAACCAGACTGACTCCGTTCCAGCCAGCCGGCAAGCGAATTCGGGGTCGCCGCAATTCCCGGCATGTTCGGGGATTACTCACGGTTTGCCCAGACATGACGACGGGCCCGGCTTGCCACCGGGCCCGCGCGGAAATCGAAGTCCGATTACTTGACGTACTTGAGGCGCAGCGCCGCAATGCCCGCCGCGACGTTCAGGCCTGTTTGCGCCTGAACGCTGAGCGGCTGCAAGGCAATCGACTTGTTCGAACCGCCGAGCAGAACATTGGCGCCGAGGCCAACTGCGACCGAGGCTTCGGCGGAGACGCCAGCGTATGAGCCCGCCAGCGCGCCGCGCTTCAACTTGCCGGGCGCGAAGACCACCCAGGCCATCACGGCCTTGCCGGTCACGCCGATGTCGATGCCGAGACGTTCAATCGTTCCCTTGTACCGCTCATTCCTGCCGCCAACTGTTCTTTCGAAGGTGCAATCGACGCTGCGCGAGGACGCGAGGATGAGCCCGACACCTCCCGAAACGTCACAGCTGAGCACGCCGATCTTGACACCTTTGTTGTCCTTGGCCACCGCCGGTGAGGCTGCGAGGCCGAGCGCCAGCAAGGCGGCGAATGCGAGATTCTTCATGTTCGTGTCTCCTGTTGATGGGCCGCCTGGCTCTGAGGATTCTGCTGGATGCAGTCTACCACCGGAAGCCGCCACGCCTTACGGCATGTATTTCAGTTTGAACTCGGCCAGGCCCACCGCGATGTTGAGCCCCGTCTGCCCCTCGACGCTGATTGGCTGGAGGGCGATGGAATTCCCCGATCCGCCGACCAGCACGTTGGCGCCGAGTCCGACGGCGATTGCTGCACCGGCGGTGGCGCCGACATAGGTTCCGGCCAGCGACCCAGGCGCCAGATTGCCCACGGCAAACACGGCCCATGACATGACGGCGGCATCGGTAACGCCGATATCGAGGCCGACCTCCGAAATCCGGCCTTCATAATTCTGCGCCCCATTGGGCCCTTCGAACACGCAACTTGCTGACTGCGATCCCCCGAGGATCAGGCCGACGCCTGCCGATACGTCGCAATTCAGTACGCCCACCTTGACGCCGGAAGTGGCCATCGCCGGCGCGGCCATCAGGGTAAGCGCGACAAGCGATCCTGCTAGAATTTTCATGACTGGTCTTCCTCCTTGATAGCTTCAACAGATCATGGCGGCGGAGTCCGGACCATCCGGTGCGCCGTCGCGGCGTTTTACTGACCGCCAGCCAGGAAATCCGATTTACCCAGCTCGACTCCCGCATGCCGGAGAATGGCATAGGCGGTGGTCACGTGAAAGAAGAAGTTGGGCTTGGCCCATGTTTCGAGATAGGCGCCCCCCGAAAAATTCAGGTCTCGTCCGCCGGCCTTCAGCGAGATTGGCCGGGTTTCCGCGCCAGCGAAAAGCTTTGCATCGAGCGTGCCGAGAAAACCTGTGGTTCTAAGGATACGTTGCTGCAACTCATCAAAGGTTTTCTCCTCATCGGGAAAACCGGGAACCGGCACACCGGCGCGCCGCGCCCCCGCACCCTTGGCGCCATCGGAGGCGATCTGCACCTGCCTGGTCAGCGGGAACATGTCAGGCGCCAGTCTGAGCCCCAGCATCACTGCCGGGTCGATCTTCCGCGCCGCGCAATGAGCCTCCGCCTTCCGCAGGATCGCCGACAGCGACTTGAGGAAGTGAACGAAGACCGGAACCGATGTTTCATACATGTTCATTGGAAAGCCTTATCTGAGATTGCCGCAGAAGCGCTGGATGCGCTTGCAGGCATCTTCCAGCACTTCGGTGGCTGTGGCGTAGGAAATGCGGAAGAACGGCGACATGCCGAAGGCCGCGCCATGCACCGCCGCCACGCCTTCGGCGGCAAGAAGCTCCGTGACGAAGTCCTCGTCGGTGCGGATCGGGTTGCCGGACGGGGCGGTCTTGCCGATCACGCCCTGGCAGGACGGATAGACGTAGAAGGCGCCCTCCGGCACCGGGCAGGTGATGCCCCGTGCCTGGTTCAGCATGGCCACCACCAGGTCACGGCGCTGCTTGAACACCTTGTTGTTGGCGGCGATGAAATCCTGCGGGCCGTTGAGCGCCTCGACCGCCGCCCATTGCGAGATCGATGACGGGTTGGACGTTGACTGCGACTGCAGCTTGGCCATCGCCTTGATCAGCATCTCGGGCCCGGCGGCATAGCCGATGCGCCAGCCGGTCATGCAATAGGACTTGGACACGCCGTTCATCGTGAGCGTGCGTTCATGGAGCCGGGGCTCCACCTGGGCCGGCGTGGTGAACCGGAAATCGTCGTAGACCAGATGCTCATACATGTCGTCGGTCAGCACCCAGACATGCGGATGCCGGAGCAGCACATCGGTGAGCGCCTTGAGTTCGGCCTCGGAATAGGCAGCACCCGAGGGGTTGGACGGCGAATTGAGGATCAGCCTATTGGAGCGTGGCGTAATCGCCATCTAGAGGTCGGCGGCTTGCAGCTTGCAGCCCTGCGCCAGGCTGCCATCGACGAACACCGGGGTGCCGCCCGCCAGCATCACGATATCCGGATAGCTCACCCAATAGGGTGTTGGCACGATCACCTCGTCGCCCGGATTCACAGTCGCCATCAGGGCGTTGTACAGCACCTGCTTGCCGCCGCTTCCGACCGACACCTGCGCGGGCTTGTAATCGAGCCCGTTCTCGCGCCTGAACTTGTCGCAGATCGCCTTCTTGAGCTCAGGGATGCCGTCGACTGCCGTATATTTGGTCTTGCCGGCTTCGATGGCGCGAATTGCGGCATCCTTGATGTTGCGCGGCGTATCGAAATCCGGCTCTCCCGCCGCAAGGCCGATCACATCGCGGCCCTCGGCCTTGAGCTGCATGGCCTTGTTGGAAATGGCGATCGTGGCGGATGGCTGGATACGGTTGAGCGAGTCGGAAATGAGGCCCATGGCAATGCCCGTTCGAAACTGCCCGCTGAATAGGCGCAAGCCGTGGCGAGAGCAAGGCTCAATGCGCCACATCACCGGGCGGCGGGAAATGGGTTAGGATCGCTTTCCATGAAGGAACTTCCCCTGCTGGTAGCCGGCGGCGGCATCGCCGGCCTTGCCGCCGCGCTCAGCCTGGCGCGGCCGGGGAAACACGTGCGGCTGTTCGAGCAGGCAATGGCGTTCGCCGAGGTGGGCGCGGGCCTGCAGATGTCGCCCAATGGCGTGCGCGCGCTGATGGCGCTGGGCGCCTGGGAGCACGTCGAGGCGAGCTGTGTCATCCCGTCCGAAATCCATATGCGGGACGGTGTGTCAGGCGCCTTGCTGCAGCGCATCCGGCTGGGAAAGCCGTTTGAGCAAAGATTCGGCGCGCCCTACCGCGTCTGCCACCGCGCCGATCTGCTGGCCGGGTTGCTGACGGCGGCGCGCCAGCAGCCGGGAATCGAGCTCACCACGGGACTGGCGGTGCATGGCCTTATGGACAAGGGCTTCCGGCTGGCGGACGGCCGGGACATCGCGGGAGCGGCGGTGATCGCCGCCGACGGCATCAGGTCCGCGTTGCGGTCTGGCGTTTGTGGAGCCGTCGAGCCGCAGCTCCGTGGCGTGGCGCTCTACCGCAGCCTGCTGCCGCTGTCGCACCTGCCACCCGAAACCATCCCGGATTGCGTCCCGCTGTGGCTTTGCCCCGGGGCCCATGTTGTCCACTACCCGGTCAGCAATTGGCGGAACCTCAACATCGTGGTGGCCGTCGACGGCGCGGCACAAGACGGCGGCTGGCAGAGCCCCGCCACGGGCGAGGAGGTGCGCGGACACTTCGCTGATGCTTGCCCCGCCCTCGCGGACCTGCTTGCCAGGGGCCCATCCTGGCGGCGCTGGGCGGGGGCAGACCTGCCGCCACTCAAAAGCTGGTCATCGGGGCACACGGTGCTGGTCGGCGATGCCGCCCACGCCACCCTGCCCTTCCTGGCCCAGGGCGCCATGATGGCGCGCGAAGACGCCGTGGTGCTGGGCCAGGAAATGCGCCGGACAACCGACCTCGGACAGGCCTTCGCATCCTACGAGCGGCGGCGAAAGCCCCGGACCGCCCGCATTCAGGCACAATCCCGCGCTATGAAAAGCGCCTACCACGCCAGCGGGATGAAGGCGTCGGCCCGCAACCTCCTATTGCAGGGTGCCGGCCCCCGCTTCGCCCTCAACCGGCTGGGCTGGATCTATCGCTGGACGCCGGAAAATGGCGGTGGCTGATCAAAATTCCGTGCGCGGGTCGTCCGCGGCGGCCATTCCGGCGTATAGCTTGTCATGAAAATGGAGAGACCCATGATGAAATTTCTTGCAGTCCTTTTTGCAGCCCTGATCAGCACCTCGGCCACCGTCTACGCGGCCGGCGGCGGCAGCGACAGCGATTCCACTTCCTCGCCGGCCGAGCAGAAGTGCAAGAAGGGCGAAGTCTGGAACTCGTCAAAGAAGA
>DAISVW010000228.1:0-4602 GCA_036826695.1 Aestuariivirga sp. | reverse complement strand
CGGCGTGGTCAGAAGCCCGGTGCGGGTGGTGGCGCCGACCAGCGTGAATTTGGCGAGGTCGATCTTCACCGAGCGCGCCGCCGGGCCCTCGCCGATGATCAGGTCGAGCTGGAAATCCTCCATGGCCGGGTAGAGCACTTCTTCCACCGCCGGGTTGAGGCTGTGGATCTCGTCGAAGAACAGAACGTCGCGCTCCTCGAGATTGTTGAGAATCGCTGCGAGTTCGCCGGCCTTGGCGATGATCGGCCCCGAGGTCGCCTTGAAATTGACGCCCAACTCACGCGACATGATCTGGGCGAGCGTCGTCTTGCCGAGACCCGGCGGCCCGGCGAACAGCACATGATCCAGCGCCTCGCCGCGCGCCCGCGCCGCCTCGATGAAGATGCGCAGGTTCTGCTTGGCCTTCGACTGGCCGATGAACTCCTCCAGCCGCTGCGGCCGCAGATGCGTGTCGATCGCATCGTCGGGCGTCTTGTCCTTCTCGCGCACCGGGCTGGTCATGGCTGGCTCAGCTCCTTCAGCGCCAGGCGGATCAGTTTCTCCGTGGGCTGATCATCGCCGCCCTTGCGCATCGCGGCGGCCACCGCGACGCCCGCCTGCGCCTGTCCGTAGCCCAGGTTGACCAGCGCCGAGACGGCGTCGCCCGCCGCGGTTGCGCGCGGCGCATCGAGAGCGGCGGCAAGCTTCGCCGCCGGCTGATCGAGCGGCGCGAAGGCCGGCAGCTTGTCCTTGAGTTCGAGCACGATGCGCTCGGCGAGTTTCTTGCCCACGCCGTTGGCGCGGCCGATCATCGCCTTGTCCTGGAGCGCGATGGCATTGCCGATTTCGGCGGTGCTGAGCGCCGAGAGCACGGCGAGCGCCACCTTGGTGCCCACCCCCTGCACGGACTGCAGCAGCCGGAACCATTCGCGCTCGGCCGGGCTGGCGAAGCCCACCAGCCGGATCAGGTCCTGCGAGACCAGCATGTCGGTGTGCAGTTCGGCGAATTCGCCCGGGCCCGGCAGCGCCGCCAGCGTCCTGGCGGAGCAGGACACATGATAACCCACCCCGTTCACGTCGATCACCAGCCAGTCGGCACCCGTGGCGTCGATCCGGCCTTTCAGTTTTGCGATCATCAGCGCGCCCCTCCGAACGGCTTGCCAGAACAGTTTGAGCAAGGACTGAACCGCTCTCCGCCGCCCACCGTCACCCCAGCGAAAGCTGGGGTCCAGCTTTGACGAGGGCAAGCGGGATGCCAGCTTGCGCTGGCATGACGGCCTGGAGATGCGAGACGATTCTCATTCAAAGCAAGATCCGCTGTAAAAGCCACCGGAGAACAAGTCAAGAACGCGCCAGCACGGCGGCCAGCCGCTGGGCACCGCGGTAATGCGCATGGCAGATCGCCACCGCCAGCGCATCGGTTGAATCGGCGGTGCGCATGCGGGCCTTGGGCAGCAACAGCTTCACCATATGCTTGACCTGGTCCTTCTCGGCGTGGCCCGCCCCCACCACCGCCTTCTTCACCGTGTTGGGCGCATATTCGGAAACCGGCAGGTTGAGCATGGCGGGCGCCAGCATCAGCGCGCCGCGCGCCTGGCCGAGCTTCAGGGTGGCGCGGGCATCGGTGTTGACGAAGGTTTCCTCCACCGCCGCCTCGTCGGGGGCGAAGTCGCGGATCACGTCGAGAAGCTGGCTGTGAAGCTGAAGCAGGCGTTCAGCGAGCGGCCGCTCGGCATCCGAGTGAAGCGCGCCATCGGCCACATAGGAGAGTTTGACTCCATCCACCGCGATGACGCCCCAGCCGGTGTTGCGCAGGCCCGGATCGATGCCGATGATTCTCACCATCGGTACAATCTAACACATCAAGCGCCGCCAAGCCTCGCCATCACCTCATCGGGGATGTCGGCGTTGGAGAACACCACCTGCACGTCGTCATCCTCGTCGAGCGAGTCGACCAGCTTCAGAAGGCTTTCGGCCTTTTCCTGATCGAGCGGCGTGAGGGTCTGCGGCTTCCAGCTCACTTACCCCGACGAGGACTCGCCCACCGCCTTCGCAAGGCCCGCCGAGACATCGCCCAGTGACTCAAAAGCGCAGGTCACGGTGTGGCCAGTATCGTCGGACACCACGTCGTCGGCGCCGGCGTCGATCGCCGCTTCCAGCATGGCGTCGCCCGAGGCTTTGGCGGCGGGATAGACGATCTCGCCCACCCTGGCGAACATGAAGGCGACCGAACCGGTCTCGCCCATGTTGCCGCCGTACTTGGTGAACAGCGAGCGCACATTGGAGGCCGTTCGGTTGCGGTTGTCGGTGAGCGCCTCGACGATCACCGCCACGCCGCCCGGGCCATAGCCCTCGTAGCGCACGGTATCGTAATTCTCGGCATCGCCGCCCGCCGCCTTCTTGATGGCGCGTTCGATATTGTCCTTCGGCATGTTTTCGGCCCGCGCATTCTGGATCGCCAGCCGCAGGCGGGCGTTGGCCTCGGGGTCGGGCAGGCCCGCCTTGGCGGCGACGGTGATTTCACGCGCCAGCTTGGAGAAGATCTTGGAGCGCACCGCGTCCTGCTTGCCCTTGCGGTGCATGATGTTCTTGAATTGTGAATGGCCGGCCATGAAACCCTCTGGGATCGCGAAACGCGCCCGCCTTATAGACAGGGCCGCCGCCGTGCCACAAGCCGCTTAACTGGCCCTTAAACGTAACCAGCCATGCTGGGCCCACTTGTGAGTTCAGCGTTGGAGTTGCGTCAATGAAGCCCCCTCACGGCAAGCCCGAAGACCGGCGCGGGTCAACCGCCAGCGCGCCGAGGCTCATGGGCCTCAAGCGGTTCGCGCCTCAGGGCCGCCTGTTCAGCGCCATTTCGACGCTCTCGGAAACGGCCGAACCCAGGGACACGGCGGTGGACATCGAGGAGCATCGCACCTAAGTAGACGGGCGGCGGGCTGCCCGGTGCGTGAGACGACATATTTTCCCTGGGGCCTATGCGATTCTGAACGGGGGCTGTCCCTGGGCTTGGCTGTGGCCTTGCCCACATGGTTCCCACCTACAACTGTAGGGACCCGGGATCGTCAGTCGCTCACGGCCCATGGTGGCTCGCCACAAGCCTTTGTTCAGCCCGAGGGGTTCCATGGACATCGCGGAAGCGAAACGCGCGGCGCGCCAGGCCGCAGCCAGGCAGCGCGCCGCCGCGCATGCGGAGCTGAAGGACACCGCCGGTCCGGCGCTGGCCGCACGCGGGCTTCCGGCAGAGATCGGCCCGGCTGGCGCGGTCTCAGGCTTCATTCCCTACAAGAGCGAGATCGACACCGTGCCATTGCTGACGCGGCTCAGCCGCGCAGGCTGGCGCAGCTCCCTTCCCGTGGTGATCGCCGCGGACCAGCCGCTCTTGTTCCGCGCCTGGACGCCGGGCGAGCCGCTGGTAGCCGGAGTCTGGGACATTCCGATTCCGCCGGAAACAGCGCCTGAGGTTGTGCCGGACGTGCTGCTGGTGCCGATGCTGGCCTTCGACCGGCAAGGCTACCGGCTTGGCTATGGCGGCGGCTTCTATGACCGCACCCTTGAAAAGCTCCGGGCGCTCAGGAAGGTCTGGGCGGTGGGTGTTGCCTATGCCGCGCAGGAGGTTGATGCCGTGCCGCACGGGCTTCATGACGCGCCCCTTGATTACGTGATGACCGAACGGGAGTGTTTCGCGTGCGGCTGATCTTCCTGGGCGATGTGGTGGGCCGCAGCGGCCGCGAGGCCGTTACCCGCGAACTGCCCCTGCTCAGGGAACGCTACCGGCCAGACCTTGTGGTGCTGAACGGCGAGAATGCCGCCCATGGCTTCGGCATCACGGAAGAGATTTTCCAGGGCTTTCTGGCCGCCGGCGCTGATGTGGTGACACTTGGCAACCATGCCTTCGACCAGCGCGAGGCGCTGGTGTTCATCGCGCGCTATCCCAATCTGCTGCGGCCGGTGAACTGGCCCGGCGGCTGCCCGGGCCGCGGCGCGGCGCTGATCGAGCCGGCGCAGGGCCAGCGCGTCCTCGTGATGCAGGCGGTGGGCAGGGTGATGATCGAGCCGATGCTGGCCGACCCGTTCCCCGCCGTGGCGCGCGAACTCGACGCCTGCCCGCTGGGCCAGGCCTGCGACGCGGTGCTCATCGATTTTCCCGCCGAGGCCAGTTCCGAAAAAATGGCCTTCGGGCATTTCTGCGATGGCCGCGCGAGCCTCATCGTCGGCACCCATACCCATGTGCCCACCGCCGATCATCAGATCCTGCCCGGCGGCACCGCCTATCTGACCGACGCCGGCATGTGCGGCGACTACGATTCGGTGATCGGCATGGACAAGGCCGAACCCCTGCAGCGTTTCCTCAACAAGCTGCCCGTCGAGCGCATGCGGCCGGCGGAAGGCGCCGCCACCCTGTGCGGCGTCGCGGTCGAGACCGATGACGGCACCGGCCTTGCCACGATGATCGCGCCGATCCGGCTCGGTGGACGGCTTTCGCAGGCTGCTGTCCCCGTCTGGGAGAGCTGAGGGGCATGATCCAGATTTCCCAAACCCAGCAAAAAAACTCTCGTGCCGGGGCATGAAAAGCCGCTAGTATATTTGCAGCGCTTAAAAAAAACGGGGTTCCGGAACAGT
>DAISVW010000227.1:0-4634 GCA_036826695.1 Aestuariivirga sp. | reverse complement strand
CGCTCACCCGCAGCGAACAGCAGCCAGCCGTGTGGATCGTCGACCCCGCGGCGCTCACCGTGTCGCTGCGGCCGATCGAGATCAAGCGTTTCGGCGAGGACTTCATCGCGGTTTCCGGCGGGCTTGAAAAGGGCGACATCGTGGTCACGGCCGGCGTCCAGGCGCTTGTTCCCGGACAGAAGGTCAGGCTGCCCGGAAGCCAGCCATGAGCGGCTTCAATCTTTCCGAATGGGCGCTGAAACACCGCTCCATCACCATCTACCTGATGATCATTGCGGTGTTCGCAGGCCTCGCCTCCTATTACCGCCTTGGCCGCAGCGAAGACCCGAGCTTCATCATCAAGACCATGGTGGTGCAGGCGGCCTGGCCCGGCGCCACCATGGAAGAAACCATGAAGCAGGTGACCGAGCGCCTCGAGCGCACCCTGCAGGAAACCCCGCATCTCGACTTCCTGCGCAGCTTCACAAGGGCCGGCGTCTCGACGATCTTCGTCAACCTCGACGGCAAGACCAATGCCCAGCAGGTGGCCGACACCTGGTATCATGTGCGCAAGAGCGTGGGCGACATGCGCCACACCCTTCCGGCGGGCGTGGTGGGCCCCGGCTTCAACGACGAGTTCGGTGACACGTTCGGCATCATCTACGGCATCACCGCCGCCGGCTTCAGCCACCGCGAGCTGCGCGACCATGTGGAGACCCTGCGCTCGAAGCTCCTGAACGTGCCGGATGTCTCCAAGATCGAACTGCTCGGCGTGCAGGACGAGCAGATCTTCATCGAATTCTCGATGCCCGAACTGGCCAAGCTCGGCATCGACCGGACGGCGCTGCTGGCGGCCCTCCAGGCCCAGAACGCGGTGCGCCCCGCCGGGCGCATCGAAACCGGCGATGAGACGATCTCGCTCCGGGTTTCGGGCTCCTTCGAAGACGAGCAGGACATTCGCGACGTGAATTTCGCGGTCGGCGGCCGCGTGTTGCGCCTGGCCGACATCGCCACGGTGCGCAGGGGCTATGCCGACCCGCCGCAGCCGATGTTCCGCGTTAACGGCACGCCCGCCATCGGGCTGGCCGTCGCCATGCGCGAGGGCGGCGATATCCTGGCGCTGGGCAAGAACGTCACCGCCGCGGTCGATGCCGCCAAGGCGGAACTGCCGCTCGGCGTCGAACCCTTCCTCGTGGCCGACCAGGCGGTGACGGTGGAGAGCGCCATTTCCGAATTCATGTCGTCGCTGTGGCAGGCGGTGGGCATCATCCTCGCCGTGAGCTTCATCAGCCTCGGCGTCAGGCCGGGCCTGGTGATCGCCATGGCCATACCGCTGACGCTGGCCATCGTCTTCGTGGCCATGGACCTCTCGGGCATCGACATGCAGCGCATTTCGCTGGGCGCGCTGATCATCGCGCTGGCGCTGCTGGTGGATGACGCCATGACGACGACCGACGCCATGCTGACGAGGCTCGGGCAAGGCGACGACAAGGTGACGGCCGCGACCTTCGCCTACCGCACCTACGCCTATGCCATGCTGGCCGGCACCTTCGTGACCATGGCGGGCTTCGTGCCCGTGGGCTTCGCGGCGAGCTCGGCCGGCGAATACACCTTCTCGCTGTTCGCGGTGGTCAGCATCGCGCTCATCGTGTCGTGGTTCGTGGCGGTGGTGTTCGCACCGTTGCTCGGCATCGCCATCCTGCAGCCGCCCAAGGCCAGCAGCGGCGGTCCCGGCTTCGTGTTCCGCGCTTATCGCGCCTTCCTGTCTCTGGCCATCAGGCTCAGATATCTGACGATCGCCCTTACCATCGGCCTGTTCGTGGCGGCGCTGATGGCCATGCCGCTGATCCCGCGGCAGTTCTTCCCATCCTCCGACCGGCCGGAACTGCTGGTTGACATCTCCCTGCCGCAGAACGCCTCGATCTATGCCAGCGAGGCGGCGGCCGAGCGCTTCGACGCGCTGCTGAAGGACGATCCGGACGTCGCGCGCTGGAGCACCAATGTGGGCCGCGGCGCCATCCGCTTCTATCTGCCGCTCAATGTGCAGTTGCCCAACAACTTCTTCACCCAGGCGGTGGTGGTGGCCAGGGACGTGGCGGCGCGCGAGCGGCTGCAGGTGAAGCTCGAGGCGGCGCTGGCGGAGATCTTCCCCAATGCCATCAGCCGCGTCTATCCGCTCGAATTGGGCCCGCCGGTTGGCTGGCCGGTGCAGTACCGCGTCAGCGGACCCGACGTGCCGGACGTGCGCGAGATCGCGCTGAAGCTGGCGGCGATCATGTCCGCCAGTCCCGACGTCAGGAACGTCAATTTCGACTGGATGCAACCGTCGCGCCAGCTGCGCATCCGGATCGACCAGGACGAGGCGCGGCGGCTCGGCCTCAGCTCGCAGTCGCTGGCGCAAATCATGCAGACGGTGGTCTCCGGCGTTCCGGTGACCCAGATCAGGGACGACATCTACCTCATCAACGTGGTGGCGCGTGGCATCGACGATCAGCGCATCTCGGTCGACAGCCTGCGCGCCATGCAGGTTCCGCTGCCCGGCGGGCGAACGGTGCCGCTGGCCCAGTTCGCGCGCTTCGACTATGAGCAGGAATACCCGCTGGTGTGGCGGCGTGACCGGGTGCCGAACCTCACCGTGCAGTCGGACCTGCGGCCCGGCATCCTGCCGGAACAGGTGGTGCGCGCGCTGGAAAAGCCGGTCGCCGAACTCTCCGCGACGCTCCCTGCGGGCTACGCCATCACCGTGGGCGGCACGGTGGAGGAAAGCGCCAGGTCGCAGGCCTCGGTGCTGGCGGTGGTGCCGGTGATGATCCTGATCATGCTCACCGTGCTGATGTTCCAGCTGAAGAGCTTCCAGCGGCTGCTGATCGTGCTGAGCGTCGGCCCTCTGGGGCTCATTGGCGTGGTCGGCGCCTTGCTGCTGTCGGGCCGGCCTTTGGGCTTCGTCGCCATCCTCGGCATTCTCGCGCTGCTCGGCATGATCACCAAGAACGCCGTGATCCTGCTGGGCCAGATCGACGCCGAACGCGCCGAAGGCAAGGACGTGGTTCAGGCGGCGATCGACGCCAGCGCGGCGCGTTTCCGGCCGATCATCCTCACCGCGATATCGACCGTGCTCGGCATGATCCCCATTGCCTGGACAGTGTTCTGGGGGCCGATGGCCTTCGCCATCATGGGCGGCCTGCTGGTGGCGACGATCCTGACGCTGATCTTCCTGCCGACGCTCTATGTCACGTGGTTCCAATGGCGCGAAGGCGGCAAGGACAAGGCGCCGGCCGCAGAGCCCGCGCCGGCGGCGGAGTAGCGGCGCTGATGGCAGAACGTCCGGGGCAGCACCGCTTCGCCTTGTGGCCGTTCCTGCTGCGCTGGGCTTGCTACATGCTCTTGTGGGTGGTGCTCGCCGGAACCGCCGCCAAGGACCTGGCGGCGGGAGCCGCCGCTGCCGCCTTCGCCAGCTGGGTGAGCCTAAGGCTGCTGGCGCCCGGCGCGCTTTCCCTGCGGCTGGAGAAACTGCCCGGTCTCTTCCTGCGTTTCCTGTGGCAAAGCGTGGCGGCGGGAACCGCCGTGGCGCGCATCGCGCTGAGCCCGTCGATGCCGCTCCACCCCGGCACCATCAGCTACAAGACGTCCTTTCCGGATGGGCCGCGCCGCCAGGCCTTCACCACATTCGCCAGCCTGCTGCCGGGTACGCTGCCGCTCGGCAATGACGGACCGGACAGCATCGCCGTTCACTGCCTCGATACCACTCAGCCGGTGGCCGCCCAGCTTGCCACCGAAGAGGAAAGGCTCGGGCGGGCTTTCTCCCGCGAGGCCCCGCCGTGACCGCGCTCTATTTCGCCGCCGCCGCCTTCATCCTGGCGATGATGGCGATTGCCATGTTGCGCATCCTGCGGAGCTCCGGCGCCGCCGACCGGCTGATGGCGGCGCAGATCATCGGCTCGGGCGGCGTTGCGGTGCTGCTGCTGCTGTCGGCCGCCATGCAGATGCCGGCGATTGCCGATGTGGCGCTGATGCTCGGCATTCTGGCGGTGTTCGCCACGGTGGGCTTCGTCAACTGGGGTGCCGGCCATGATTCCTGACGCCTTCACCGCGGTGATGGTGGTGGCGGGCGCCATCCTGTTCATGGCCGGAACCCTGGGCCTGTTGCGCTTTCCCGACCGGCTGAGCCGGCTTCACGCGCTGACCAAGGTCGACAATCTGGGCCTCGGCCTGATCGTCGCGGGGCTGGTGCCGCAGAGCAGCGCCTTGCTGGCGCTGAAGCTGATTGCCGCATGGCTTCTGGTGCAGCTGTCGGCGGCGATCGTCACCCAGCTCATCGGGCGCGCGCTGCGCGACAAGGGCGAGACGTGATGGAACCGGTCTTCGACATCATGCTCGCCGTGCTGGTGCTGGCGGCCGGGGCCTGGAGCATCCTGGCCCGGCAGACGATGACGGCGGTGATCATGTTCATCGCCTATGGCCTCCTCCTGTCGCTCGCCTGGGTCAGGCTCCG
Source organism: Aestuariivirga sp. (assembly GCA_036826695.1). Classification (GTDB taxonomy): domain Bacteria; phylum Pseudomonadota; class Alphaproteobacteria; order Rhizobiales; family Aestuariivirgaceae; genus Aestuariivirga. The sequence continues at coordinate 163 of DAISVW010000227.1, read as the reverse complement.
CGCCGTCGACGTGGCGCTGACCGAGGCGGCGATCGGCAGCGGCGTCACCGGCATGCTGCTGATCGCCGCGGCGGCGAAATTCAGGGCCGACCCCGAAGCGCTGCGCCTTCCGCCGTTGTCGACGCGGATCATCGCGGGAGCCGTCGCCGCCCTTGTGACGGCA
>DAISVW010000226.1:1623-4668 GCA_036826695.1 Aestuariivirga sp. | reverse complement strand
CAAGTTTCCTCACCACTCAAAACCCCCTGGCTTTTATCACGGTCAAATTCATGGCGTTAAGAGGCGGCAATGACATGCTCTGGCTTTTATGGTGAAAAAAATTCAACATAACCGGGAAAAGATTGGCCGTTGAAAGCCCCGGCGGAACCGGAGGATATAGCGCATAGATCAAGGAGTCCCGCGCATGAGTGCTGTCGAAGACCTGTCCCGCCGCCGCGGCGGCCGTGAGGCCCGCCGGGCCCTGCGTGCAAGACCCATCCCGATGGCCGAGGCGGCGGTGCGGCCCGGCATGGAGGGTGGCCAGTACAAGCCGCTCAGCGAGCGCGACATGCAGCGCATCCATGAAACGGCGCTGAAGCTGCTCGAAACCGTCGGCCTCGCCCAGGCCATCCCGACTTGCGTCGAAGCGATGACGGCGCGCGGCTGCTATCTCAACGCCCAGGGGCGCCTGTGCATTCCGCGCGGCCTCGTCGAGGATACGCTGGCCAGCTGCGCGCGCAATTTCGTGCTCCATGGCCGCGACCCGAAGCATGACATGGAGCCCTCGGGCAACAAGGTCTATTTCGGCACGGCCGGTGCGGCCGTCCACATTGTCGAGCCCGAGACCAAGACCTACCGCGAGTCCGTGCTGGCCGATCTCTATGACGCCGGCCGCATCGTCGATACCTGCGAGCACATCCACTTCTACCAGCGGCCGGTGACGGCGCGCGACATGCTCACCGGCCATGACCTCGATATCAACACCATGTATGCCTGCATCGCCGGCACGCAGAAGCATGTCGGCACCTCCATGGTCGATCCCGCCCATGTCGATGAATGCCTGCAGATCCTGCATGTGGTGGCGGGCGGCGAGGACAAGTGGCGCGAGCGGCCCTTCGTCTCGCAGTCGAACTGTTTCGTGGTGCCGCCGATGAAATTCGCCGAGGACGCCTGCCGCTGCCTCGAAACCGCGGCGCGCGGCGGCATGCCGGTATTGCTGCTTTCCGCCGCCCAGGCCGGCGCCACTTCGCCGGCAGCACTTGCCGGCACCGTGGTGCAGGCGGTGGCCGAATGCCTCGCCGGGCTCGTCTACATCAATTGCGTGGTGCCGGGCGCCATCGCCATCTGGGGGCCGTGGCCTTTCGTGTCGGATTTGCGCACCGGCGCCATGTCGGGGGGATCGGGCGAGCAGGCCCTCATCACCTCGGGCTGCGCCCAGATGGGCCACTTCTACAATCTCACCGTGGGCTCGGCGGCTGGCATGTGCGACTCGAAGATGCCTGACATGCAGGCGGGCTACGAGAAGGGTGTGACCGCCGGCATCTCGGCGATGACCGGCATCAACCTGCTTTACGAGTCGGCCGGCATGCATGCCTCGCTGCTGGGCTTCTGCCTCGAAAGCCTGCTGATCGACAATGACATGCTGGGCTCCATCAACCGCAATGTGCGCGGCATCGAGGTGAACGAGGATACGCTGTCGCTCGAGGTGATCGCCGATGTTTGCCTCGCCGGGCCCGGCCATTATCTGGGCAATGAGCAGACGCTGACCCTGATGCAGAAGGAATATGTCTATCCGCATGTCGCCAACCGCATGAGCCCCAAGGAGTGGAACGAGGCGGGCAAGCCCGAGATCGTCGCGCGGGCGGCGGCGCGCAAGCGCGAAATCCTCACCACCTACTATCCGGACTATATTCCGCGCGCCATCGAGGAGCAGATCCGCGCCCGGCATGACATCAAGCGGCCGCGCAGCATGATGGAGCCCGGAGACCCGCGCTGGGCCTGAGGCCTTGGAACACCCGGTCCTGACCGCGATCCGCCGCGCGGCCTTCACGCCGCTCGGCTGGTTCGCGCCAAGCGCGGATGACCGCGTGCCGGACGGGGCCCGCTTCGTGGTGCTCATCGGCAATGCCGGGCCTGACATGTTCCGCCGCTTCCTGCGCGAAAGCGGCGCGGATGGCGGCCTTGATGCCTGGACGCGCGAGGCGGTCTCGGGTCTTGCCGCCGATCTTGGCGCTGGCGCCGTCTACCCCTTCGACACCGATCCGCCATGGCCCTTCCTCAGCTGGGCGCGGCGGGGCGGCGCGGGCCATGTCTCGCCCCTGGGCCTCAACATCCATGCCGTCTATGGCTTGTGGCACGCCTATCGCGCGGCACTGCTGTTTCCGGTCGCTTTTGATCTGCCGCCGCCATCGCCGGGGCCTTATCCTTGCGCCACATGCGTGGCCAAGCCCTGCCTCAGCGCCTGCCCGGTCGGCGCCTTTGACGGGGCGGGCTATGATGTGACGGCTTGTGCAACACATCTCGTCCGCGCCGAGGGCTGGACGTGCATGGAGCGGGGCTGCCTTGCGCGTCACGCCTGCCCGGTGGGCCAGGGCTTTGCCTATGCGCCGGCGCAGGCGGGTTTCCACATGCGTGCGTTCCGGGCGGCACGCGAGGAGGAGTAGAGCCATGTACAGCCACATCGCCGACAAGCTGGCGCACGGCGGCATCATCATTCTCGACGGCGGCACCGGCACCGACATTCAGCGCCGCGGCGTGCCGATGAACGGCAGCACCTGGTGCGCCGAGGCCAATCTCACGCACCCGCAGGTCGTGCGCGAGGTTCATGCGGACTACATCGCGGCGGGCGCCGACGTCATCATCGCCAACACCTTCGCCACCTCGCCCTTGCTGTTCAACGCGCTGGGCCGTGACGATGACATGATCGAGATCGACCGCGCCGCCGTCGCCATCGCGCGGGATGCCGCGCTTGGGCATATGGTGGCGGTTGCGGGCTCTTTCTCCACGATGCGGCCGGTGCTGGCGGGCAGTGACCGAACGTCAAAGCAGCGCGAATGGCCAGAGCGGCAAGCCCGCAGCCTGTTCAGGCGCAAGGCGGAGAACCTCGCTTCCTGCGGCGTCGACCTCATCATGATGGAGATGATGCGTGACACGGATTATTCCGTCTGGGCGAGCGAGGCCGCGCTGGCCACGGGGCTCCCTGTGTGGATCGGCATTTCGGCCGAGCGCCATGATGGCGGCAGGCTCACCGGCTTTGGCCGTGAGGACCAGCCGCTCGCGGACGTG
>DAISVW010000226.1:0-1613 GCA_036826695.1 Aestuariivirga sp. | reverse complement strand
GTGTTTTGGATGTTGGGTGTTGGGCATGTATTGCGGAAGCTTATCCGGTTTTGGCTTGTTGTACATGCGGCTTGGGTTCGTGACCCTCGCGCTCACCGCCCTGAAGCCCGCCATGATCTCCATCATGCATTCCTCGCCCAATGACACGGACGAGGCCATCGACATCCTGCGCAGGCATTGGAGCGGGCCCATCGGCGCCTATCCGGAAAGCGGCTACTTCAAGATGCCTGAATGGACCTTCGTCGACATCATTCCGCCGGAAGAACTCGTGGCCAGGGCCCGCTCCTGGCGGCGCAAGGGTGCTGTGGCTTTTGGCGGCTGCTGCGGCCTCGGGCCTGAGCATATCGCCGCCCTCAACGAGGCCTTCGCATCATGAAAACCGGGTCCTGCCTGTGCGGCGCCGTCGCCTTCGAAATCCATGGGCCGCTTCGCCCGGTCATCGCCTGCCACTGCGTCCAGTGCCGCAAGCAGACCGGAACCTATATGTCAGCCACAGCCTGCGCCGACGCGGACCTCGCATACACCCGTAGCGACGGCCTCGCCTGGTACCGCTCCAGCCCGGAAGCGCAGCGCGGCTTTTGCCGGCTGTGCGGCTCGGCGCTGTTCTGGAAGGCCGATGGCAGCAGCACCACCTCGATTTCGGCGGGCGCCATCGATGGCCCGTCCGGCGCTCCGCTTGACGGCCACATCTTCTGCGAGTCAGCGGGTGATTACTATGAGATCGCTGGTGGGTCCTACCGCAAGGACCGCTGGTAGGCGGTATGAGCCTGTATTCCGTTTTGGCGGAATCGTCTCACATGTTTTTCTGGCGTCATGCCAGCGCAGGCTGGCATCCCGCTTTTGTTTCTCAGGCAAGCTGGACCCCAGCTTTCGCTGGGGTGACGCAGGAACTGAGTTGATGAAACCCCGTCAAATTGGCTTTTTTCAGCGTCCGTGAAAGCCCGGAAACCCATGCCTCACCTTTTCGCCACGTCGGCGACTTGAGCGCTGGAAACTTCCACCAGCCTCTCAAAGCCGATCTCGAACACGGCACTCGCCGTGCCGCCCGCCGCCCACAGGGTTGGATAGGCCTTGAGGTCCTCGTCGAGAAACACCGTGCAGGGCCTGGCATGCCCGAGCGGCGGGACGCCGCCCACCTCGAACCCGGTCATCTCCTTCACGAAGTCCGGGCTGGCGCGTTCGACCTTCTCGCCCAGAAGTGCGCGGATTTTCTTCTCATCCACCCGGTTGACGCCCGAGGCGATGACCAGCACCGCCTTGCCGCTCTGGCTTCTGAAGATGATCGACTTGGCGATCTGCGCCAGCGCGCAGCCGATGGCGTCGGCGGCCTCCTGCGCGGTGTGGGTGCTCTGGCCGAATGCGACGACGCGGAAGCCCGGCCCCAGCGCCTGCTGGACCCGCAAGGCCTGTGGATCCTCCGCCGGACGCATGGCGTCAGGACCGCATGCGCTTTCCTTCCGGGTCGAAGGGCGGTTCGGTGATGATGGTGGCCTTGCGGTTCTCGCCGATGATCTCGATCTCGAAGGCGCCGATGGCGGTTTCGCCCGCGAGTTCGACGGGCACATAGACCTGTGCCATCGGCTTCTCCAAATAATGCGCATAGCCGCCGGAGG
>DAISVW010000225.1:0-4678 GCA_036826695.1 Aestuariivirga sp. | reverse complement strand
AGTTCGAAGCGCCGGCCGATCATCCAGGCATAGGGGCCGGTGCCGGTCTGCCGCTTTCCGAAGCTTGCGTCATAGTCCTTGCCGCCCCGCGCCGCGCGCACCAGTGACATCACCCGCGCCGCCCGGTCCGGCATGGTGTTGGCGAGCCAGCTGCGGAACACCTCCTTCACCTCATGTGGCAGGCGCAGCATGACATAGCCCGCCTCGCGCGCCCCGGCCGCCTGCGCGGCGTTGAGGATGGCCTCGATCTCACTGTCATTGACAGCCGGGATGATGGGGGCGGCCATGACGGTGACCGGAATTCCCGCCGCCGCCAGCCGGGCTATGGCGTCGAGCCGCTTGGGCGGTGACGACGCGCGTGGCTCCATGGCGCGGGCCAGGCCTGGATCGAGCGTGGTGACTGAGACCGCCACCTTGACCAGCCCTTTCTCCGCCATGGGCGCCAGGATGTCGATGTCCCGGGTGACCAGCGCCGATTTGGTGACGATGCCCACCGGATGGTTGAACTCCGCCAGCACTTTCAGAACATCACGCGTGATGCCGCGCTGGCGCTCGACCGGCTGATAGGCATCGGTATTGGCGCCCAGCACGACGGTGCGTGGCGCATAGCCGGGTGCTGAAAGTTCCGCCCGCAAGAGTTCCGCCGCATTGGCCTTGGCGAACAGCTTCGATTCGAAATCGAGCCCCGGCGACAGGCCCATGTAGGAATGGGCAGGCCTCGCATAGCAATAGGCGCAGCCATGCTCGCAGCCGCGATAGGGGTTGATGGTCCGGTCGAAAGACAGGTCCGGCGAGTCGTTCCGCGTGATGATGGTTTTGGCTGATTCCTCGAAAACCTCGGTGCGGAAGGCGGGAAGATCTTCCAGCCCCTGCCAGCCATCGTCAAAGACGAACCGGCTCAGTGCCTCGAACCGCCCGGACATGTTGACCGGCGCACCCCGGCCGCGCCACAGCAGCGGCAGAGCAGTACGCAGGTCGGCAAGAGGGGGAATGGGCAACAGGCTGGGCATGGAAAAAGCTTAGATAGACCGAAAGAAGAAATCAAGAACAATTCACCTGACATTGCGGGTGCCAGTGAACTCCGCCATGGTCCGGAAACGATGACCCGCCGCCAGATTCTACTCGCCCTGCTGCCGCCTGTGTTCTTCGGAACCGGCTTCACCATCGCCAAGCCCGCGGTTGAACATTTCCCGCCCCTGTTCATGATGCTGATGGTCTATGGCGGCATCGCCATCGTGCTGGCCCTCACCAGGCGCGCCCCGCTGAAGACGCCGCTTTCCGCGATCATCCTCATTTCCTCCTGCGCGGTCACCATTCAGGGCGCGCTGCTGTTCTGGGGCCTGCGCAGCCCGGATATGTCCGCCATCGCCGCGAACCTGATTCTCCAGATTCAGATTCCCTTCTGTGTGCTGCTCGACTGGCTGATCATGCGTGAGAAGCTGGACCTCCGCAAAGCCGCCGGCACGGCGATCGCCATTGCGGGTGTGGCGATCGTGATCGGCCTGCCGGAGCAGGCGCCGGGTGTTCTTCCCACGCTCATGATCATCGCGGCTGCCCTCATTTGGGCCTTCGGGCAGGTGCTGGCCCGCAAGCTGAGCCGTGATGACGGCATTGGCATTCTCAAGGCCAATGCCTTCGGCAGCCTGCCGCAGCTGGCGTTGGCAACCCTGCTGTTTGAAAGCGGCCAATGGCAATCGCTGGTGACCGCCACCTGGCTCGAATGGTCGATGCTGGCTTTCGTGGGCGTGGTCGGCTTCTACCTCGCCTATATGTGCTGGTTCTCGCTGCTGCGGCAGTGCCGCATGGATGAGGCGGCTCCGTTCATGCTGCTGATGCCGGTCGTCGGCATCATCACCGCAGCGCTGGTGCTGGGAGAGAGAGTGTCGCTTGCGCAGCTTGCGGGTGGACTGGTGATCCTCGCCGGGCTGGCGATCGTCTCAGGCATCGGCCTGCCGCGGCGCGTGGCAGCCGGATAGCGAAATCCGCTTCAGGATTTCCTTCGGCGCAGATGTTCGTCGAGCCGCGGCATGATCTCGACGAAATTGCAGGGCTTGTGCGTGTAGTCGAGTTGCGGCTTCAGGATTTCATCCCAGCCGTCACGGCAGGCGCCGGGTGATCCCGGCAGGCAGAAGATGTATTTGCCCTTCATCACTCCCGCCGTGGCCCGAGACTGAATGGTCGAGGTGCCGATCTTCGGAAAGGAAATCATATGAAACAGGGTCCCGAACCCCTCGATCTCCTTCTCGAACAGGGGCCGCATGGCCTCGATGGTTACGTCATGGCCGGTGAGGCCAGTGCCGCCGGTGGTAATGATCGCGTCGATATCGCTGCGTCCGGCCCAGTCGCGGATCGCGCGACGGATGGCCCGCACATCGTCCTTCACGATCTTCCGCGCGGAAAGCAGATGACCGGCGGAGGCTATACGGTCGCACAGTGTCTGCCCCGACGCGTCGGTTTCGAGCGTCCGCGTGTTGGAAACGGTCAGGACCGCAATGCGGACGGGAATGAACTGTCTTGCCTCGCTCATGCAGGAGCAACCTTTTCTTGTAGAGCAGGATGCGATCTGCCCAGCATCCCGGAACGAGTCATCATGAAACACGATCCACCGGCGCCGGACAAGTGAAACAGGACCAGCGTAACCTCACCTTACGGCAGTGCGGTTTGCCGGATAATTCTCAATGCGCGTCGAGCATCTCGCGAAGTGACAGCAGGTCGCGCCAGGCGAGGCGCTTCTGGGCCGGCTGTCGCAGCAGATAGGCGGGATGCAGCGTCGGCAACAGCGGAATGTTCCGGCCGCCGACATCCGCCGTCATCCACTTGCCGCGCAGCTTCAGGATGCCATCGTTCCGGCCAGTCAGGCGGTGGGCCGGGGTGGCGCCAAGGCAGACGATGAAATCGGGCTTCTGCAATTCGATGGTGCGCAGCAGAAACGGCAGGCACATCTGCGTTTCCGCCTCGGTTGGCGTGCGGTTGCCGGGCGGGCGCCAGAAGATGACGTTAGTGATGAACACCGCGCTCTCGCGCTCCGGCGCCTGGCGCGACAATCCGGTGGCCGCCAGCATCCGGTCCAGAAGCTGGCCCGAGCGGCCCACGAAAGGCTTGCCCTGAATGTCCTCGTCGCGTCCGGGCGCCTCTCCCACCAGCATGACCCGGGCGGCGGGATTGCCATCGGCGAAGCAAAGCCTCGTTGCTGTCTTCCTGAGAGGGCAGGCGTCAAAGCGGTCAAGGGCGGCTTCGATGTCGCCCAGGCTCTGGCAATGGGAGGCTAGCGCCAGAGGCCCTGATGCCGCGGCGGGCGTGACGGCTGCAGGCAGCGGCACTGCAACCGGCTTCTCCGGCAGCGGCCTCGCCAGGGGTGCGGCAAGACGGTTTACCGGCGCGTCGAGAATGATCTCGTCGGCGCCCATCTCCGCCAGCCAGTCGAGCGCCCTGGCGGCCTCGTCTGCGCTCATGTTGCCTTGCTTCCGGTCCATGGTCGAATTTGTCAGCTTGTGCCCCGAAAGCCAATTACTGTAAAGGCGGCGTTCAGCGGAATAAAGACGGAGCGACAGTCGTGGATCAGGTCCAGCGCGAGGCGATGGAATATGACGTGGTGATCGTCGGGGCGGGCCCGGCCGGCCTGGCTGCGGCGATAAGGCTCAAGCAGATCAACCCCGATCTCGGCGTCTGCGTGCTCGAAAAAGGTTCTGAAGTGGGCGCCCACATCCTGTCGGGCGCGGTGATCGACCCCATCGCCCTCAACGAACTGATCCCGGACTGGAAAGAAAAGGGCGCGCCCCTCAATACCCCCGTGACCGAGGACCGCTTCTACGTGCTGGGCCCACAGGGCGCGCTGCGCCTTCCCAATGCGCTGATGCCGCCCCTGATGGACAATCACGGCAACTATGCCGTCTCGCTCGGCAATGTCTGCCGCTGGCTGGCGCAGCAGGCCGAGGGCCTGGGAGTCGAAATCTATCCGGGCTTCGCCTGTTCCGATATCCTTTACCGCAAGGATGGGTCGGTGAAGGGCGTGGTCGCCGGCGTCATGGGCATCGGCAGGGACGGAAATCCCAAAGCGGACTTCCAGCCCGGCATGGAGCTCCACGGAAAATATGTCTTTATCGCCGAGGGTGTGCGCGGGTCACTGGCCAAGCAGATCATCGCCCGTTACGGCCTCGCGGAAGGCCGCGAACCGCAGAAATTCGGCCTCGGCATGAAGGAACTCTGGGAGGTCCGCCCCGAGAACCACCGTCAGGGGCAGGTCACCCACACCATGGGCTGGCCGCTCGGCGCGAAGACCGGCGGTGGCAGCTTCATGTATCACCTCGAGGACAATCTCGTGTCCATCGGTCTCGTGGTGCATCTCAATTATGAAAATCCTTATCTCTTTCCCTATATGGAATTTCAGCGATTCAAGCATCACCCGCTGGTAGCACCGGTGCTGGCCGGCGGCCGCCGCATCTCCTATGGCGCCCGCGCCATCACCGAGGGCGGTTTCCAGTCGGTGCCGAAGCTCTCGTTCCCCGGCGGCGTTTTGATCGGCTGCTCGGCTGGCTTCGTAAACGTTCCCCGGATCAAGGGCTCTCATAACGCCATGAAGACCGGCATGCTGGCGGCGGAAGCCGCTGCCGCGGCGATTGCCGCCGGCCGGTCGGGCGATGCGCTCGGCGCCTATGAAGAAGCCTATGTGAAGTCCTGG
>DAISVW010000224.1:0-4724 GCA_036826695.1 Aestuariivirga sp. | reverse complement strand
GCCTTGAAGGGGCGTCCGGAGCGGCTGGAGAAGCACTCGAGCAGGTCGGTGCGGCCGTCCTTGGCCAGCTTGGAGAGCTGCTCCGGCTCGATGGCGCGCCCGAGGATGGTGCGCCCGACCTTGAAGGCGCAGCGTTTCTCGGCGGCCTGGGTGCGCTCGCACACGTAGTGGTCGCCGCCCACGTAGAGGTTCCCCTTGCACTTGGGGCACTGGCCCATGGAAGCCTGGCCGGTGAAGTCGTGGACGACGGGCGCGGCGGCGGCCTTGGCGGGGCCCTTGCGTTCCCGAGGCGGGAACTCGAAGCCCACCTTGCCGTCCTTGAGGACGAGGAACGCCTCGAACTTTCGGTTGGTCTTGCGCGAGACGAAGCCCTTGAGCAGCTCCGTGCGCCCCTCGCCGAGCAGGCGCCCCGCCTGGATGCGGTCCACGGGCTGCCCCAGGATGAGGACGCCCGTCCGGAAGTCGCAGCTCTTGCCGGGCCCGACGGACTTCTCGCAGACGTAGTTTGCGCCGTTCTCGAACACGCGCGCCTGGCACTTGGGGCACGCGCCGACGGACTCGCGCCCGGTGAAGTCCACGGGCTTTTCCTCGCCCCCCTCGCCGTCCGCTCCGTCGTCGCCGAAGTCGAACTTCGCCTCGTGCTCCGCCGTGAGCTTGATGACGGCGGAGAACGGGCGGCCGAGCTGCGAGCGGAACCCGTCCAACGGCCCGATCTGGCGCTCGCGCACCAGCGTCTCCACCTCCGCCGGGTCGAACATCCGGCCGGACATGACCTTCCGGACGGCGAAGGTGCACTGGGTGCACTTGAACTCGCGGAACTTCTCGTGGACCTCGCCGCCGCAGCGCGGGCACGGCGTCGTCAGCTTCCCGAAGTCCCCCGGGATGGTGTCCTTGTCGTACAGCTTCGCCTTCCGGACCATCTCCTCGGTGAAGTGGCGGATGTCGGACATGAACTCGTCCCGGCCGAGCTTGCCTTGCTCCATGCGCTTGAGGCGGAACTCCCACTCGCCGGTGAGGTCGGGGCGGGTCAGCTCGGACACGCCGAGTCCGCCGAGGAGCTGGATGAGGGAGAAGGCCTTGGCGGTGGCGACGAGCTCGCGTCCCTGGCGGAGGAGGTAGCCCTCGGTGAGGAGGCCCTCGATGATGGAGGCCCGGGTGGCGGGCGTGCCGAGGCCGCGCGCGGCCATGGCGTCGCGCAGCTCGTCGTCCTCGACGGCCTTGCCCGCGCCCTCGATTCGCTCCTGGATCCAGCCTTTCTGCTCGGGGTCCGAGATGTGCATGAACTCGATGCCGAGCGTGCCGCAGTAAGTGCGCTTCAGGATGTCGATGATCTGGCGCAGCGTGGCATGTTCGAGGCCCAGCACCTTGTCGAGGAAGATCGGCCGGTCCATGTCGGCCTCGGTGAAGCCGTAGGTGGCGGGGTCGAGCTCGGGGTGGCTGTCGGGCTTCTTGAGGCGCAAGGGGTCGAGGTCGGCCGCCAGATGGCCGCGCATGCGGTAGGCGCGGATCATCATCAGCGCACGCACCGAATCCATCGTCGCCTTGCGCACGTCCTCGGCCGGGAGTGCGGGCGCCTTGGCTTCCGCCCTGGCGGCCTTCGCCGCGGCGGGCCAGTTGCCGTCCAGCGCCGAAACCAGCTCGCCCATTTCGGGCTGCGGCCAGTCCTTGCGCTGCCATGAGGGGCCGGTCAGCTGTGTCGCGCCGTCCTCGAGCCCGGCGAAGAACTGGCGCCAGTGCGAGTCCACGGAGTCCGGGTTTTTCAGGTACTGGTCGTAGAGTTGCTCGATGAACTGCGCGTTGCCGCCATAGAGAAAGGAGGTCTGCTCGAAGGCTGTTGTGAGATCGGTCGTGTTCATCCCGGTTTCCTTCCATCCGCGGCTGGACCGACGCCCAGCCTAAGGGCCGAAAGTTGACGGAGTGTTCAGCTTTTCAGACGTTCCACCAGCGTTTTGCCGAGCAGGGCTGGCGAATCCGCTACGGCGATCCCGGCGCGTTTCATGGCCTCGATCTTCGATTCCGCCCCGCCCTTGCCGCCTGAAATGATCGCCCCGGCATGGCCCATGCGGCGGCCGGGCGGCGCGGTGCGCCCGGCGATGAAGCCGGCCATCGGCTTCTTGCGCTTCGAGCGGGCGATGAACTCGGCCGCGTCTTCCTCGGCCGCGCCGCCGATCTCGCCGATCATGATGATTGACTGGGTGTCGTCGTCGGCCAGGAACATCTCGAGCATGTCGATGAATTCGGTGCCCTTCACCGGGTCGCCGCCGATCCCTACCGCGGTGGTCTGGCCGAGGCCCTCGCGGGTCGTCTGGAACACCGCCTCATAGGTGAGGGTGCCGGAGCGCGACACGATGCCGACCGAGCCTTTCTTGAAGATATTGCCCGGCATGATGCCGATCTTGCATTCGTCAGGCGTGAGCACGCCAGGGCAGTTGGGCCCGATGAGCCGCGATTTCGAGCCAGACAGGGCCCGTTTCACCTTCACCATGTCCAGCACCGGAATGCCCTCGGTGATGCACACGATGAGCGGGATTTCGGCGTCGATGGCCTCGAGGATGGCGTCCGCCGCGAAAGCCGGCGGCACATAGATGACGGACGCATCGGCCCCCGTCGCCTGCCTGGCGTCCCACACCGTGTCGAACACCGGAAGCCCGATATGGGTGGTTCCGCCCTTGCCCGGCGTCACCCCCGCCACCATGCGGGTGCCATAGGCAATCGCCTGCTCGGTGTGGAAGGTGCCGTTGTTGCCGGTAAGACCCTGGCAGATGACCTTGGTGCTGCGGTTAACGAGAATGGACATCAAGCCGCCTCCTTCACCGCCCGCACGATCTTCTGTGCGGCGTCATTGAGATCGTCGGCGGGGATCACATTGAGCCCGGACTCGCGGATGATCTTCTTGCCGAGATCGACATTGGTGCCCTCGAGCCGCACCACCAGCGGCACCTTGAGGCCCACTTCCTTCACCGCCGCGATCACGCCCTCGGCGATCACGTCGCATTTCATGATGCCGCCGAAGATATTGACGAGAATGCCCTTCACCTTCGGATCGGCGGTGATGATCTTGAAGGCTGCCGCCACTTTCTCCTTGGAGGCGCCGCCGCCCACGTCGAGGAAGTTGGCGGGCTCGGCGCCATAGAGCTTGATGATGTCCATGGTCGCCATGGCGAGCCCCGCGCCGTTCACCATGCAGCCGATGGAGCCGTCGAGCGCCACGTAGGAGAGGTCATATTTGGACGCCTCGATCTCCTTCGGGTCTTCCTCGGTGAGATCACGGAGTTCCTTGATCTCCGGGTGGCGGTCGAGCGCGTTGGAATCGAAATTGATCTTGGCGTCGAGGCAGATCAGATGGCCATCCCTGGTGACCACCAGCGGATTGATTTCCAGAAGGCTCATGTCCTTTTCGATGAAGGCCCGGTAGAGCTGGCCGATCATCTTCACGCATTGCTTGACCTGGTCGCCCTCGAGCTTCAGCGCCGCGGCGATGCGGCGCCCGACATAGCCCGTATAGCCCGCGGCGGGGTCCACCTGCACGGTGACGATCTTCTCCGGCGTGGCATGCGCCACCTCCTCGATGTTCATGCCGCCCTCGGTGGAGGCGATGAAAGCAACGCGCGAGGTGGCGCGGTCGACGAGGATCGAGAGATAGAGCTCGCGGGCGATCGCGGTGCCTTCCTCGATGTAGAGGCGCTGCACCTTCTTGCCCTCAGGCCCGGTCTGATGGGTGATGAGCTGCATGCCCAGCATGCGGGCGGCTTCCGCCTTCACATCCGCCACCGACTTGACCACCTTGACGCCGCCGCCCTTGCCGCGGCCGCCGGCGTGGATCTGCGCCTTCACCACCCAGACGGGGCCGCCCAGCGTTTCCGCCGCCTTGACCGCCTCGTCAGTCGTAAAGGCGGGAATTCCCCGCCCGGTCGCCACGCCGAAGCCGCGCAGCACCTCCTTGGCCTGGTATTCATGGATGTTCATGGCGCGATGTCTCTCTTTACCAGCACGTCAAGTTTTCAGGCAAGGTCCGGCGCGATGGTCCTGGCCGCCGCCATCAGTCCATGGACCGCCGCCACCGACTTGGCGAAGCCTGCCTTGTCTTCCTCGTTGAGGGCGATCTCGGCGATGCGCTCCACCCCCTTGTCGCCGATGACCACCGGCACGCCGACATAGGTGTCCTTGACGCCATACTGGCCGGTGAGATGCGCCGCGCAGGGCAGCAGCCGCTTCTTATCCTTGAGAAAGCTCTCGGCCATGGCGATGGCCGCGCTCGCCGGCGCGTAATAGGCGGAGCCGGCCTTGAGCAGGCCGACAATTTCGGCGCCGCCGTCCCGCGTGCGCTGCACGATCTTGGCGATGCGCTCCTCGCTGGACCAGCCCATCTTGACAAGGTCTGGAACCGGAATGCCAGCAACCGTGGAATAGCGGGTGAGCGGCACCATGGTGTCGCCGTGGCCGCCCAGCACGAAGGCTGTCACATCCTCGACGGAGACATTGAATTCCTCGGCCAGGAAATGCCGGAAACGGGCTGAATCGAGCACGCCGGCCATGCCGACGACCTTGTGCGGCGGCAGGCCGGAATAGCGCTGTAGCGCCCACACCATGACGTCGAGCGGGTTGGTGATGCAGCTCACGAAGGACTGCGGCGCATATTGCTTGATGCCGGCGCCCACTGCGGCCATCACCTTGAGGTTGATGCCGAGGAGATCGTCGCGGCTCCTGCCGGGCTTGCGCGGCAC
>DAISVW010000223.1:0-4769 GCA_036826695.1 Aestuariivirga sp. | reverse complement strand
CGACCCCCGCGACCGTCGCTGTCTTTCCGGTGAGCCAGCTGAACGCGGGATGCGACAGATCGGCCGTCGTGCACTGCGACTACACCTCACGCGCATGAGGGCCGGCGAGGACGAGGACGCCGTAGTCATCCGTCACGTCCCTGATCGTCACCCTTTCGTCAGCGCGCTTCCGCCAGTTGAGCTGGTCGAAATCATGAAGCTGCGCGGCGGCAGCGGACAACACATAGAAATGCTCCGGCCCAAGCCGGGTAACAGTGATTTCGGATTCGATGAAGCCATTGGTGTTCAGGAGGTGGCCCAGGATGATGCCGCCATCCTTCGTTGGAATCTTGTTGGCGCAGATGCGCTCAAGAAAGGCATGTGCGTCCTTGCCGGTGACCTCGAACTTGGCGAAGGTGGAAAGGTCCATCAGCCCCACCCGGTCACGCACCGCCAGCGCCTCGGCCTTCACCGCGTTCCACCAGTTGGAGCGGCGGAACGAGAAAGCCTCGCCCTCGCCCGATCTGTCATACCAGCGCGGCCGTTCCCAGCCGAAGATCTGGGCGAATTGCGCGCCTTCGGCTTTCAGGCGGTCATAGAGTGCCGACTTGCGGAGCCCGCGACCCACCTCATGCTGCTCGGCCGGCTTGTAGCAGTAATACATATGGTGATAGTCGGCGACCGAGACGTCTGCCGTGTAATCCTTGGTCGCCCAGTTGCCGAAGCGGCGCGGATCGAACTCGCGCATGTTGATTTCAGCCTGGCCGTGCACCATCCACTGCGCGAGGTACTTGCCGGCGCCGCCACCCTGGCAGATGCCGATCGAGGCGCCGCAATGCATCCAGTAGTTCCGTGGGCCGGGAGCGGGGCCCGAGAGATAGACGCCGTCCGGCGTGTGGGTGATGGCGCCCGAGATGATCGACTTGATTCCCGTCTGGCCGAACAGCGGCAGGCGCTCGGTGGCGCGTTCGAGCCAGGGCATGATGCGATCGAGTTCAGGAGCCTCGAGCTCACTCTCGTAATCCCAGCGCGGCGGCTGGCCCTCCCAGCAGACATGGGCGGTTGCGGTTTCATAGGGGCCGACCAGCACACCATTGGTTTCCTCCCGCAGATAGGCGTGGGAGTAGGGGTCGCGCACCACCGGAAGCTCCATCTCGAGGTCGATCAGCTCCTTCAGCGGCTCGGTGATGACATAGTGGTGCAGCATGTTGGCGATCGGCACATTGTGGCCGGTCCAGGCGCCCACCACGTCGCAATAGGAACCGGCGGAATTCACCACATGCTGGCAATCGATGTTGCCCTGCTCGGTGATCACCCGCCACTCGCCGCTGGGCAGAAGCTTGATGTCCATCACCCGGTTGCGGCGGTAGATCTCGGCGCCCAGCTGGCGGGCGCCGGCCGCCATGGCATTGGTGATGTCGGCGGGCGCCACATGCCCGTCATGGACCGTCCGGAAGGCGGCCTTGATGCCGAAGGTTTCGAGGAACGGGTGGTATTGCCCGATCTCCGAGGGGCCGATGATCTCGCATTCGTATCCGGCGAGCCGCGACATCCCATAGACGTATTTCAGCCAGTTCACCTCCTCGTCAGTGGTGGCGAGCCTCAGTCCGCCGCAGCCATGCCAGGACACCGCCTGGCCGGTGAGATTTTCGAGCTTCGGATAAAGTTCGGTGCCGTACACATGAACTTTCGTCATGTTGAGCGAGCCGTTGAAATGCGGACACTGGCCGGCGGCGTGCCAGGTCGAGCCGGAGGTAAGCTCACCCTTTTCGATCAATTCGATGGCTGTCCATCCTTCGAGTGCCAGATGATAGAGGAGACCTACTCCCATCACCCCGCCGCCGACAATCACCACCCGCGCATTCGCCTTCATCGCAATCTCCGGAAAAAACTGTACAGGATTAGGCCAGTGCAGCACCGCCACTCAAGGTCCAGTCTCTTTTAATCGTCCCAACCATCCATGGATGCAAGTCAAAGGGTGAGTGGGGTGGTGAAAATGGTTCTTCAGTAGAGGTTCAGCAGCCGATCATCCAGTGCATGTCAACATACCAAGAGGAATCGAGGAGGAACCGATGAAGAGAATGCTTGCCGTCTGCCTGTGCCTTGCCGGTCTGGTGATGCCCGCTGAGGCCACGTCCGGGCCAGGATGTCTGCGCGTGGTCAACGTGGCATGGAATGACTCTCTCAACATGCGTGAGCGGCCAAGCGCATCGAGCAGGATCGTCGATGTTCTGCTGCCCGGGCGCCACGGCATCATCCATCTGGACGGCAGGTGCCGGCCGCTCGACATACCGTGGGCAAACCGTTGGTGCCCGGTAACCCATTATGACGGAGATGGGGTGAGCAGCGGCTGGGTTAAGGCCCGGTATGTCCGGGACATCGACTGCCCATGAAAACTAAAGGTTCTGCACCTCAAAGAGCATGAGAGCGGCGGCCGCCGCCACGTTGAGCGATTCCGCGCCGCCCTTCATCGGGATGCGCACCAGTGTGGCGCAGGCATTGGCGGCCTCCTCCGAAAGCCCCTTGCCCTCGCTCCCCATGACGATCAGCGTGGGGGACGAATAGGCGCGCCGGTAGCTGTCGCTGGCGTGGAGATGGGTGCCGACGGTCTCGCCGGGCCACTGCCGCAGGAGATCGATGAAAGGCGCCCGCTCCAGCTTCACAAGAGGCATGGCGAAGATCGAACCCATGGTGGCGCGCACGCAATCGGGCCCGTAGGGGTCGCAGCACGGTCCAGCGAGGATGATACCCGAAGCCCCCGCCGCGTCGGCGGTGCGGATGATGGTTCCGAGATTGCCCGGGTCGCGCATCTCTTCCAGCGCCAGCCACAGGCCTTCCAGCCTGACGCTTTGGGCGAACCGCTGGCGGAATACGCCGATGACAGCGGGCGGGTTCTTCTGGGAACTGACCTGGCCCATCACCCGCTCATCCGCCTGCAGGCGCAGCGCCGCGCCCCAGGGCGGAACATCTCCCGGGGACAGGAGATAGACCGGTTCCCAGCCCTCGGTCCTTGCCCGGGCCAGCACGTCTGGTCCTTCGGCAACGAAAAGCTGGTGTTCCTGCCGGTGTTTCTTCTCGGCAAGGGAGCGGATCAGCTTGATTGTCGGGTTGGAGGCGGATGTCACGCTGCGCATGACGAGGCTTTTAGCCTGCGCTATACACAGTTTCCATGAACATCCTGCCCAACGTCAAGACCGGCTTCTCGGTCTGCCCGCATGACTGCCCCTCAACCTGCGCCCTGGAGGTGGAGGTGCTGGACGAGCGCACCATCGGCCGGGTGCGGGGCGCCAGGGACAATTCCTATACGCTCGGCGTGATCTGCGAGAAGGTGGCGCGCTATGCCGAGCGCATCCACCACCCAGACCGGCTGCTCTACCCGCTGAAGCGCACCGGCCCCAAGGGCTCCGGCCAGTTCACCCGCGTCTCCTGGGATGAGGCGCTGGCCGAGACGGCGGATGCCATGCTCAGGGCTGAAGCCGAACATGGCCCGACCTCCGTGTGGCCCTACTATTACGCGGGAACCATGGGCTATGTGATGCGCGACGGCATCAACCGGCTGCGCCATGCCAAGGGCTATTCCAATCTGGGCGATACGTTCTGCGTGGCGCTGTCGTGGTCTGGCTATCTGGCGGGCACGGGCAGCGTTTCCGGCGTCGATCCGCGCGAGATGCAGAAATCCGACCTGATCGTGATCTGGGGCGGCAATCCGGTCAATACCCAGGTCAATGTGATGACCCACGCGATGATGGCGCGCAAGAACCGCGGCGCAAAGATCGCCTGCGTCGACATCTACGACACCGGCACCATGAAACAGGCGGACGTCAAACTGCTGATCCGCCCCGGCACCGATGGCGCGCTCGCAGCCGCGGTGATGCATGTGCTGTTCCGCGACGGGCTGGCCGACTGGGATTATCTCGAGACCTACACCGACGCGCCGCGTGAGTTTGCCGAACATCTGAAAAGCCGCACGCCGGAATGGGCAGCCCGCATCTGTGACATTCCGGCGGCCGAGATCGAAGCCTTCGCCAGGCTCATCGGGGAGACCAAGCGAACCTATTTCCGCATCGGCTACGGCTTCACCCGCTCGCGCAACGGGGCAGCCAACATGCATGCCGTAACCTCGATCCCGGCGGTCACCGGCGCCTGGAAGCATGAAGGCGGCGGGGCGCTGCATTCCAACAGCGGCATGTATGGCATGAACAAGACGATGATCGAGGGGCTGGACGCGCGTAAGCCCGGCATCCGCGTTCTCGACCAGAGCCGCATCGGCCCCGTGCTGCTCTCCGACCCTTATGATCTGCAGGGCGGGCCGCCGGTGAAGGTGCTGCTGGTGCAGAACACCAACCCGGCCTCGGTGGCACCCGACCAGACCAAAGTGAAGCAGGGCCTGGCGCGCGAAGACCTGTTCACCTGCGTGCATGAGCAGTTCATGACCGAGACGGCAAAATACGCCGATATCGTGCTGCCGGCCACCATGTTTCTGGAGCATGACGACATCTATCAGGGCGGCGGACACTCCCACCTGATGCTGGGCCGCAAGCTGGTGGAGGCGCCCGGTGAGTGCCGCAACAATCATGAGGTGATCTGCGCTCTGGCGAAACAGGTGGGCGCGATCCACCCGGGTTTCGCCATGAGCCCGTGCGAACTGATCGACTGGACGCTGGTCAATTCAAAGAAGCCGGGGCTTGCCACGCTCGAAGCCGAGAACTGGGTCGATGTGATGCCGGAATTCGCGCGGGCGCATTTCCTCAAAGGCTTCGGCCACCCGGACGGCAAATATCATTTCCGCG
>DAISVW010000222.1:0-4774 GCA_036826695.1 Aestuariivirga sp. | reverse complement strand
GATCTTGTTATCTCAGACGGGAGCGGTCTGTCGCGGGAGAATCGAGGCACGACGCGGATTCTCGCGAGGTGGCTGGGGGTGGTGGCGCAGGATCCGAAGGTGGGAGAGGCGTTTGTGGCATCGATGGCGACGACGGAGCAGGGGCGACTGGAGAGTCGGTTCCGGGGGCGGCGGCTGGACCATGAGGTTCGTGCAAAGACGGGGTTCATCCGCGGGGTGCAGGCACTTTCGGGTTTTGTGACGCACACGGGGACCGGACGGCGGATCGCGTTTTCGGTGATCGTGAACAACACCGAGCGAGCGCCGGCGGGATCAAACGTGAAGGACCTGCACGAGATGGTGGTTCAGGACATCGATGGATGGCTGACCGCCGTGGAAGGGCGGGCCAAGCCTGCGGCGGCGCCAGAGCCGGTGCGATGACGGATGAGCGGAGTATTCAGCCGGCGGCGGGGGCCGGTTCAGGTCGGGTGACGCGGGCCGGCGCGGGGGCGATCGGGCGGGTGATGATCTCATGCCCGATGCAAGGGATGCGGAGACGGCTGAGCCAATGGCCACCCGGGTCGAGGATGACACCGTGGGCGGCGTAGTCGGCGAGCCAGACGGAGTCGTCAACCAGGTAGCAGAACTTGTGGTCGCCGCTGTCGACCGGGAGCGAACCGGACCACCAGCCGGGGTGTTCGCGTTTGAGGTCGATCGGGCACCGACGCCAGTCGGTAAAGGTGCCGACGACCTGTACCCGTGAAGCGTGGGGGAGGAAGACCCGGAAGGTGACTGCGCCGCTGAGTTCGACACCGATCATGCAGAAACCTCCGCAAGGTGGTGGACCGACGGGCCGGATGGTTCTCCTCTGGAGAAAGTCTACACGACTCTGGGACGTTTGCGAGGGAATCGCGACGGATCGTGCTTGGACCTGCGCCAATGGGGAACTTACCCGCGGGGGGGGGTGATTGCATGCGTTTTCTTTACGATTGCGGGCCGGGATGTGGCCTCGGGGGGCGGGGCGGCGACCGGTCAGTGGCGGGCCGCGGGCGGCTCGGCGTCGTCGGGCCAACTGTCGGGCTGGCAGCAGGGCTCGATGTTGCAGCCGCAGTGGGCGCATTGGCCATGGCCGTGGACGTAGACCAGCGCGCGGGGATGGCCGCAGTAGGGGCAGCGATCGGCCGGGGGGATGGGGCAGGCGGCGTCGGGCATGATCAGCGGGCTTTGGGTGTGGCTTTGGCGTTGGCGATGTCCCGGGCGGCGGGTTCGGCCGGGCCCGCGGGAACCGTGCCGATCATCCTGCCGGTGTAGGGGTAGTGCACCGGCACCACCTCCTCGGTTGTAACCTTCTGGCCGCCGATGCGCATGGCTTCAGCGATTACCGGATGGTTTGCCTGCGGCTTGTTCATGTCGGATCTCCCGCGATGTGGTTACAGCCCAGGGCGAAGGCATCGAAATTGCGCAGCTGGGCCGGAGCGTCCCTGAATTTGCGGTTGGCGATCACCGGGATTTCCTGCTCGGTGAGGCCGCCATGCGAACGCAGCGGCGCGTCGAGCCCCGAAAGATCGTGCTTCTGGCGCGAGGTGCCGATGACCTTGGTTCCAGCGGATCCGCCGGAGAGCACGATCACATTGCCCATCCGGTCCGGCGGCAGATCATAGCGGGCACAGCCGCTGGCGCGGTCCACCACCACGTCGATCCCCGGCTGCAGGGCGATCTCGGCCATCACTTCCTTCACGTCCGGACCATAGACATAGACGGTGGCGAAGCTGCCGAGCGCGCCGTGATGGACGACGTAAGGATCGGTGATCGGCAGGATCACTTTCGTCGTGCCGGGCCCGAAGGCGTCATCGAGCAGGTCCTGCAGATAAATGACATCCGGCGCGCCATCGGCGAGGTGCTTGTCCTTCATGCCATGGTCGGCGACGATCACCACGATGGCGCCGCCGTCGTCGAGCGCGCCCAGATAGCGGTCCATCATCGCGTAGAAGCTGTTGGCGCCCGCGGAGCCGGGCGGATATTTGTGCTGCACGTAATCGGTGGTCGAGAGATACATCAAATCGGGTTTGAAACCTGAAAGCAGCCTGACACCCGCGGCGAAGACGAACTCGGAAAGCGCCGCCGAGTAGACATCCGGAACGCCCATGCCGGCGAGCCCGCAGGCATCGGCGATGCCGTTCTCCGCCAGCGTCACCCTGTCGGCCTTCTCGGAGGAAAAGGCCACCGCCGTGCCGTCGAAGACGAGGCCCTTGCCGAGCAGCAGGCGCAGCTTGTCCTTGGCGGTGACCACGGCCACCCGGGCGCCCGCTTTCTGGAAGGCCTCGAAGATGGTGGGGGCGCGCAGCCACTTCGGATCGTTCATCATGGTTTCCTGGCCGGTCGCGGGGTCGATCAGGTAATTGCCGCAGATGCCATGGACGGCGGGCGGCCTTCCGGTGACGATCGAAAGATTGTTGGGATTGGTGAAGCTGGGGATCACCGACAGGCCGCGGCGGTTCTCGCCTTTGGCGATGATGCGGCGGAGATTCGGCATCAGCCCTGCCGCCATCGCGGTTTCCATATAGGCGGGCTCGCTGCCGTCGCAGCAGATGACCACCAGCGGAGCCGTGGGCCAGTTGTAATCCCGGCCGTTGACGGTGACGGTCTTCATCCGGTCCCTACCCCTCCAGCGGCGCGAGGTCGGTGACATTCATCTCGCGCAGCACCTCGCGGATCGCCGCCAGCACGGCCGTCATCACCTTCTCGTCCACCTTGCCGATGGTGCCAATGCGGAAGCTCGGCCTCTTGGTAAGCTTGCCGGGGTAAATCGCATAGCCGCGAAGCCGCAGCTCCTCATAGAATTTCTCGAAATCGAAATTGGGGTCACGCGGCGTGAGAAAGGTCTGGATGATCGGGCCGGCTTCGTGATCGGAAAGCAGGGTCGCGAAGCCCATGGCCCGCATGCCCTTCACCAGCGCTTGCGCGTTCCTGGCATAGCGCTGGCCGCGCGCCGCCGCGCCGCCCTCGGCGGCATGCTCCTGCATGGCCTGGTGAAAGGCCACCAGGGCATGGGTGGGCGGCGTGAAGCGGAACTGGCCGTTGGCCTCGAGGCCCTTCCACTGCTCATAGAGGTCGAGCACCACCGAATGGCTCATGCCCTTCGACGAGAGCAACATGTCACGCTTCACCAGCACATAGGAGAAGCCCGGAACGCCCTCGATGCATTTGTTGGAGGAGGAGACCATCACGTCGATCCCATCCATCATGTCGAGCGGCAGCGCCCCGAAGGAGGACATGGCATCGACCATGTAGGCCTTGCCACGGGATTTCACCTCGTGGGCGATGGCGGCGATCGGGTTGACGATGCCCGAGGTGGTCTCGCAATGGATGATCCAGACATGGCTCAACGCCGGATCGGCGTCGAGTGCCGTCACAACATCCTCAACGGTCGGCGCGGCGCTGTCGCCCTTGTCGATCCTGGTCACCGGGCGGCCGAGACGGGTGAGGATCGCGGCGGCGCGGTCGCCATAGGCGCCATTCGCCACCACCAGCGTCTTGCCTTCTGTCTTGGGGCAGAAGGCGCCGAGTGCGGCCTCGATGGCGAAAGTGCCGGAGCCCTGCATGATCACGCATTCATAGCTGCCGTCACAACCGGCGAGATCCAGAAGGCCCTTGCGGATGTCCGCCACCAGGCGGCGGAACTCGATGTCGCGCGAGCCCCAGTCGGCCAGCATGGCGGCCTTCACCGTGCGCGAGGTGGTGAGCGGGCCCGGCGTGAGCAGATAAGGCATGTCTTCCTGGCCGGGCGGGCCGTTGAAGCGCTGGGCGAGCTTGTCCATGGGAGCCTCCGTCAAAGCGTTGCCGAAACTGGCGGCTTGACTGTCATCAGTCAAATCGTATGTTCTGATGTGCCTTATAGGTTTGAATGATATGCGGCACGCCCAGCTCAGGGCCTTTCATGCCGTCGCCGTGCATGGCGGCTTCTCGCGCGCAGCGGAGGCGCTGGGGCTGACCCAGCCCGCCGTCTCCGACCATGTACGGAAACTGGAGGAGGCCTACGGCGTGCAACTGTTCACCCGCGGGCCTTCGGGCGTGGCGCTGACCGGCATGGGCCGCAAGCTGTTCGCCATCGCCGAGCGGCAATTCGAGGCGGAGGCCGAGGCGGCCGAACTCCTGTCGCGCGGCAAGACGCTGGAAGAGGGCGAACTCACCATCGGCGCCGACGCGGCGGTGCACATCCTGCCTGCCCTGGCGCGCTTCCGCGTCCGCCATCCGCGGCTCACGGTACGGCTGGTCACCGGAAACTCCGCCCAGCTCATCAGGAGGCTCGAGGACTTCTCGATCGACATCGCGGTCACCGCCGAGCGGCCGGCGGGCGAGGCCTTCCTCGCCCGCAAGCTGAGCAGCGACCGGCTGGTGGCGGTGGTGCAGCGCGCCTCGCGGCTGGCAAAACTGAGGAGCATCGGGTTCGATGCGCTGGCGAGGCTGCCGCTGATCCTGCGCGAGGAGGGTTCGGTCACTCGCCGGCTGATCCTCGAGGAAGCGGCACGGCGCGGGCTCAGCCTGACCGCCGCCATCGAGATCGAGGGCCGCGAGGCGGCGCGCGAGGCGGCGGCGCAGGGCCTGGGCCTCGCCGTGATGGCGCGCGGCGAACTGGCGCCGGACGGCAGGCTCACAGTGCTGCCGGTCGCCGACTGGGACACCGAAATGGAGGAATGGATGATCTGCCTCAAGGCCCGCAGCGCGCTGCATGCCATCCGCTCGTTCTTCACGCTGGACCAGGAAAGCGCTAGGCAGAGCTGATGAGCTTCCCCGC
>DAISVW010000221.1:0-4775 GCA_036826695.1 Aestuariivirga sp. | reverse complement strand
GTCGCAATAATCTTTGCCCTGGTGGCGGCGCCCCTGCTGACGGCTTGCGAGGAGTCGCCGCAGCCGGGGGCCAGCAAGGAGGCCCCGCCGCCGGCGGTCAGCGTTGCCAAGGCGGAAATTCAGGATCTTCGCCCCTCGGTGAGTTTCAGTGGCCGCGTCGAGGCGCTGAACAAGGTCGACCTTCTGGCCCGCATCCAAGGCTTTCTCGAGCAGCAGAACTTCACCGAGGGCGCGGCGGTCAAGACCGGCGATCTGCTGTTCGTGATCGAGAAGGCGCCTTACGAGGCCGCCGCCGCCGCCGCCAGGGCCGCCGTGGCCATCGCCAAGGCCCGTTATGACCGCACCGAGATCGAGCTCAAGCGGCAGTCGACGCTGGTGAGCAAGGAGGCCGCCGCCCAGACCAAGCTCGATGACGCGAAAGCGGCGCGCGATGAGGCCAAGGGGGCGCTCGACAAAGCCAGCGCCGACCTCGCCCAGGCGGAGCTTCAGCTCTCCTATACCGAGATCCGGGCGCCGATCGACGGGCGCATCGGCAAGTCGATCCTGTCGGTCGGAAGCTATGTCAGCCCAGCGAGCGGCACGCTCGCCACCATCGTGTCGCAGAACCCGATCGGCGTCACCTTCCCGGTGAGCCAGCGCGACGTGCTGGCGGTGAAGGAACAGAAGGACCCCGAAGAGTCCCTCTCGAACCTCACCGTCTATCTCGATCTCGGCAAGAACAGGCGCTACCCCGAGCCGGGCACCGTCGACTTCGTGGACGTCACGGTGAACACCGGCACCGATGCCGTGAATGTGCGCGCCATTTTCCCCAACCCCCAGGGCCTGCTGGTTGATGGCCAGCTCGCCACCGTGGTGGTCGAGGCCGACAAGGCGCAGCCCACCATCGTCATTCCCATCCAGGCGTTGCAGCTCGATCAGCAGGGCGCCTATGTGCTCTCGGTCGACGCCGAAAGGAAGATCGTGGTCAAGCGCGTCAAGCCCGGCAAGCAGGTGAAGAACGGCATCGCCATCGATTCGGGCCTCAGCGCCGGCGATCTCGTGGTCGTCGAGGGCGTGCAGAAGGTGAGACCGGGCCAGACCGTCGATGCCACCGAAATTGCGCCGGAGGGCTGAGCCATGATCTCCGGACTGTTCATCGACCGGCCGCGGCTGGCGGTGGTCATCTCGCTGGTGATCACCATCGCCGGGCTGGTGGCGATGCAGGCGATCCCCGTGGCGCAGTTTCCCAACATCGTGCCGCCGCAGGTTTCGGTGACGGCCGCCTACGCAGGCGCCAGCGCCGACGTCGTGCAGTCGACAGTGGCGCAGCCGATCGAGTCCCGCGTGGTGGGCGTCGACAACATGCTCTACATGAAGTCGACCAGCGGCAATGATGGCAGCTACACGCTGACCGTGACTTTCGCGGTGGGCTCCGACCCCGACATCAACACGGTCAACGTGCAGAACCGTGTCAAGCTCGCCGAGGCGCAGCTGCCGCAGGAGGTGCGCTCGCAGGGCGTGAGCGTGATGAAGCGCTCCTCCGCCATCCTGCAGATCATCGCCTTCACCTCGACGGCCGAGGGTCAGGACCAGCTGTTTCTCTCGAACTATGTGACCATCAACCTGCTCGACCGGCTGAAGCGCGTCAAGGGCGTGGGCGATGTCAGCCTGCTCACCCCCACCGACTACAGCATGCGCATCTGGATCGATCCGCAGCGGCTCACCGATTACAAGATGACGCCGGGCGACATCATCAACGCGCTGAAGCGCCAGAACATCCAGGCCGCCGTGGGCCGCATCGGCGCCCAGCCCGCCCTCCCTGACCAGGCCTTCCAGCTCACCATCAACACCAAGGGCCGGCTCTCGACGGTGGAAGAGTTCGAGCAGGTTGTGGTGCGGGCCACCGAGGGCGGCTCATTCGTGCGCCTCAAGGACGTGGCGCGGGTTGAACTCGGCGCCCGCTCGATCGAAAGCCAGGGCCGCTACAATGGTGCGCCCGCCGCGGTGATCGGCATCTATCAGTCGCCGGGCGGCAATGCGATTGCCAGCGCGGAAGCAGTGAAGAAGGTACTGGAGGAGGCCAGGGACAGCTTTCCCGATGGCATGGCCTATCAGGTGACCTATGACACCACCCAGTTCGTGGAGGAGAGCATCCACGAGGTGGTGAAGACGCTGTTCGAGGCCTTCGCGCTGGTGGCGATCGTGGTGTTCTTCTTCCTCGGCTCGTTCCGCGCAACGCTGATTCCGATCATCGCCGTGCCGGTGTCGCTGATCGGCACCTTCGCGGTGATGATGGCGCTGGGCTTTTCCGCCAATACGGTTTCGCTGCTGGCGCTTGTCCTGGCCATCGGCATCGTGGTCGACGACGCCATCGTGGTGGTCGAGGCGGTCGAGGCCAAGATGGAGGAGGACCCGCATCTCTCGCCCGCCGAGGCGGCCCGAAAAGCCATGGGGGAGATCACCGCGCCGATCATCGCCATCACGCTCGTCCTGATGTCGGTGTTCGTGCCGGTGGCCTTCATTCCGGGCATATCGGGCCAGCTCTACCAGCAGTTCGCGGTGGTGGTCACGGTATCGATGATCATCTCGGCCATCAATGCGCTCACCCTGTCGCCGGCGCTGTGCGGGGTGCTGCTGAAACAGAGCCATGGGCCGAAGCCGTTTCCGATGCGCCAGATCATGTCCGGCATCAACCTCGCGCGGGACGGCTATGCGGCGATCGTCAGGCGGCTGGTGCGCATCGCCGCCATCGGCCTCGTGGCGCTGGCGGTGATCTTCCCGGTCACCGGCTGGCTGTTCAAGACGACTCCGGCCGGCTTTCTTCCCGCCGAGGACCAGGGCGCCATTTTCGGTGAAGTGGTGTTGCCGCAGGGCGCCTCGGTGAACGTCACCGCCGATGTGACGAAGCAGGTTGTCGACATGATTCAGCAGACGCCCGGAGTGGCGGGGGTGATGAGCGTCGTCGGCTACAGCATGCTCGATGGCCAGGTGAAATCCAACGCTGCACTGCTGGTGCTGACGCTCAAGCCCTTCGCAGAGCGCACCACGCCGGAGCTCTCCGTCAACGCGCTGATCCCCGCCCTCACCGCGCAGGGCGCCGGCATCCGGCGGGCCAATGTGATCTTCTACAATCTGCCTCCGATCATCGGACTGGGCACCGGCAGCGGTTTCGAATTCCAGCTCCTTGACTCCGCCGGACAGGGCCCGGAGGCGCTCGCGCAGGCCGCCCGCGGCCTGGTCTTCGCGGCGAACCAGAACCCGAACCTCGCCCGCGTGTTCACCACCTTCTCGGCCAACACGCCACAGCTCTATCTGGAGATCGACCGTGACAAGGCTCAGACGCTGGGGATCGACCTTTCCGATCTGTTCGCCACGCTCCAGGCCGTGCTGGGCGGCAGCTATGTCAATGACTTCAACCGCTTTGGCCGGACCTGGCAGGTGATCGTTCAGGGCGAGGCGGCCGACCGCGCCCGCATCGACGACATCGAACGGATTTCGGTGCGCAACAACATGGGTGAGATGGTGTCATTGAAGTCGATCTTCGATGCCCGGGTGATCCTCGGCCCGCAGTCGATCACCCGCTTCAACAATGTGCTGAGCGCCACGATCAACGGCAACCCCGCTCAGGGCCACAGCTCCGGCGAGGCGATCACCGCCATGCAGGACGTGGCCAAGGCGACGCTCCCTGCCGGGTATGGCTATCAGTGGACAGGCACCGCGCTTCAGGAAATCGAGGCCGGCGGCAAGACCGTGATGATCCTCGGGCTTGCCGTGCTGTTCGCCTATCTCTTCCTCGTCGGGCTTTATGAGAGCTGGACGATCCCCATCGCCGTCCTGCTGTCGGTCTCGGCCGCCGTGATGGGCTCGCTGATTGGTCTCCGGATCGCCGGACTCAACAACAATCTCTATGCCCAGATCGGCCTCGTGGTGTTGATCGCCTTGGCCGCCAAGAACGGCATCCTGATCGTCGAGTTCGCCATGGAGGCGCGGCGGAAAGGCCTCTCGATCACAGGCGCCGCGACGCAGGGCGCGCGCGAGCGTTTCCGCGCCGTGATGATGACCAGCTTCGCCTTCATCGCGGGCCTGATCCCGCTGGTGATTGCCGAAGGTGCCGGCATGATGAGCCGGCGCGGAGTGGGCACATCGGTGCTGGGCGGCATGGTGTCAGCCGCGGTGCTGGGCATCTTCCTGATCCCGCTTCTCTATGTGATCGTGCAGTGGCTGCGCGAGAAGGTGAAGCGGAAGCCGGACAGCGTGGATGAGACCGTCACACAAGCGTGACGCCCTCAACCGCCCGCCTTACCCCATCGCCGGCGCGACGCGAGAGAGGGCACCACGCCTCCAACAAACTCGTCATGCCATGGCTTGACCATGGCATCCTCTGCTCTGGCGGCCACCAGAGAGGACCCCGGATCAAGTCCGGGGGTGATGAGAGGGTAGGGAAGTACTGCGGAGATCGTCACTCCACCGTGACGGATTTCGCCAGGTTGCGCGGCTGGTCCACATCGGTGCCGAGGAAGACCGCCGCGTGATAGGCCAGAAGCTGCACGGGCGCCGCATAGAGCAGCGGGCTGACGAAGGGATTGGATCTGGGAACACGAATAGTGCGGAAGCCCTTCTTGCCGTGTTCGCTGGCGCCATGATCATCGGTGAGCAGGATGATGCGGCCGCCGCGCGCTGCAACCTCCTCCATGTTCGAGATGGTCTTGTCATAGAGGCTGTCATGCGGCGCGATGACGATGACCGGAACATTCTCGTCGATGAGCGCGATCGGGCCATGCTTCAGCTCGCCCGCC